>NZ_JBHIPW010000104.1:0-2891 GCF_042196265.1 Bartonella sp. AP1QHHD | reverse complement strand
GATGAGGGATAGAGGCAAAAAAACTCAATAGAATCAAGATTCACCTATTCCCTTATATTAGACATAAATATTTTATTTTACACATACTTGTGAATGAATCGGCTTTTAAAACTTTGTCTTTTAAAGTTTACGCTTTCTGACTCTGCATAATTTAGCGTTTTTAAGTTCTATTCTTGAAAAACTATGTAATACCTTCACAAACTATCTATTGATCTAAGGGTATTGCTCAATAATTTTTTCTTCCATTCAAATTAACTTTTTGCTTATCCCACAGAAAAAGCATTACAAATATACCTAATTTCCAGTCATATCTAGAAGAGATTTTAAACTATCGATGCAAATCTTACATAAAATTTTATTCAAATAGTGCAAATCAGCCATTCCCTCCAAGGTACTCTTTAGACGCACTAAATATCTGAATATTTTTATTTAAAAAATTAAAATCTTTTAAAGAGCTTTCTTATTGAATTGTACTTAATTTAAACTCAATAAAAACTTTCCTTGAATATATATGTCATTCTTACAAATTTATCTCTCATAAACTGTCAGAGTAATAACATTTTCTTTTCGCCAATATGAACGATCTAAATAAAATAAATATCTGGAAAGGTAAAATAATTCAAAAATACACGACCGGAATTTAATATAATTTATCAAACATTTTCAACTAAACATTTCTTATTATTACGAAAACAATTGTTAGAACTTAAAAAAATATTGCTTTGTAAAAAATTTTTAAACAGAAAAAAAATGATAAATATCATAATTACCTTTCATTTTTTCAGAAAAAACTATCATGTTTAAAAATGAAACTCTTAGATAACACACTCAAAGAATTAACTTATGAAGAATTATTTTAATTGAAACTTAAATAGTTTTACAAAGAACGCTTTAAAATGCGTATTAAAATGATTGACCTTTTACAAGAAATTTGTCAAAAAACATATCTAGTTTGGAGGGGTGGCCGAGCGGTTTAAGGCACCGGTCTTGAAAACCGGCGTGCAGGAGACTGTACCGTGGGTTCGAATCCCACCCCCTCCGCCACAGCATTTTTATCATGCTATAACTTTTTGTGTATGTAGCTTGCCAGTGTAGCTTGCCAGCGGGTTTTGTTGTAGCTTGCCAGCAGGTTTTGTATATTTTGACACTAGGTTTTGTACCAATTTATTTTTTCTCAAAGAGTTTTAAAGGGTCTTCAAAGACCTTTCAAGGGTATTTAAAGCTCTCTTTAACGCATTTTTCTGCTCCTATTTTTCCAAATCACTAAAGCATGTAAAGTCGGGTTGAAAGGCAAGGGGAACGATTCCTGTCGGACCATGGCGTTGTTTTGCTATAATAACCTCGGCTTTACCCTTGGCTTGCTCCATTGCATCTTGCCATTTGTTATACTCAGCAGTGCTTTCTTTGGGTTCTTCATTTTTGAGANTTGTGGACGTTTATCGGTTCGGTTTTCAACTTGTCGCGAAAGTTGTGACAGAGCAATGATGGGAATATTGAGTTCTTTTGCAAGTGCTTTTAATCCGGTGGTAATGGCTGTAATTTCTTGAACGCGATTTTCTAATGAACGCTTTGAACCGCTTGTCATGAGTTGGATATAATCGATAATCAAGACATCTAGACCATGTTGTCGTTTAAGACGCCTTGCACGGGCGGCTAATTGTGCAAGGAATACACCACCCGTTTGATCAATATAAAGAGGGATTGTTTGTAAGGAACGCATTGCGTAAATGATGTTGGTAAATTGCTCCTCTGAGATATTACCACGACGCATATCAGAAGAAGAAACCTTTATTTGTTCTGAGATAATACGAGTTGCAAGCTGTTCGGATGACATCTCAAGTGAGAAGAAGCCTACAACGCCCCCTTCATTTTCTTGGCTGTTATCACGCTTACAAGCATTGGCAATATTAAAAGCAATATTGGTCGCCAGAGAGGTTTTCCCCATTCCAGGGCGTCCAGCTATGATAATCAAATCGGATGGCTGTAGCCCCCCCATTTTCTCATCAAGGGTTTTGATATGGGTAGCGATCCCTGAGAGCTTTGAAGAACGCTTTTTTGCAGCGCTTGCCATGTTAAGTGCTTTTGCAATGGCTGTATCAAAGTTTTCAAACCCACCTCCATATTTTCCTTTTTCGGCGAGCTCAAATAACTGATTTTCAATCGTTTCAATTTGTTGGGTAGGCGTGAGTTCTACAGGCGCATCAAAGGCTGTATTGGCAACTTCATTGCCAAGATTAATCAAAGACCGGCGGATAAAAAGATCGTAAATGACGCGTCCATAATCTTCAGTGTTAATAATAGTGACTGCCTCTGTGGTTAAGCGAACAACATACTGGTATACAGTAATATCTCCAACTTTTTCTTCCATTTGGATATAGGGCTTGATTGTAATGGGGTTTGCAAGATGACCCTTTTGAATAATTTGTAAGACAATCTCAAAGATCTTTTGATGTAGCCTTTCAAAAAAATGTTCTGCTTTGAGAAAGTCTGAAACGCGATCGAGTGCATTATTATTAATCAGGATTGCTCCAAGTAATGCCTGTTCCGCTTCAATATTATGGGGAAGTTGACGAAAAGAAGAAGCAAAATTATCTCTTGGATTTTCTGTTTTTAGCATGTTCAATGTTCTCATTGCTTTCTTTTCCCTTGTTTGGTGCTTCAAGTGTAATTTCTGTGGTGTATCCGCTTTGTTTTTCATAGCGGTGGGTGACGGTTGCAGCTTTCCATGGTCCATTGATTTGCCCACGAAACCCTTGAAGGATGAGAGGTTGATCCGCCATAATTTCAGGGCGTCCCTCAAGAGACAAAGAGCCACTGCCCACAGCACGACACAACCTGTCCGACTCGGAAGCAGCAGCAGCTCGTGCTTCCTCCTCACAAGTGTAACAAGT
>NZ_JBHIPW010000103.1:0-2307 GCF_042196265.1 Bartonella sp. AP1QHHD | reverse complement strand
ATTCACGGTACCACTGAACATGTCACCACTTGCACCACGTATCGCCCACCCCGTTTTGGTACCTAGATCAAAACAAAGAATTGTATTATTCATCACGTTTATGAAGCTCTAAAGCCATATTCCGCACTCCCAATAATAACGGAGTCGCTCCCATATTCTACGGTGCCAAGGTAGAGATGCCATGTATTGTTGTGGTGTTAACATAGACAATTTATAAGTCGTATTGGAAATGTAATTAAAGTTTGGAACTAGGTGATCACCACGTAATCTGCCGCCACCAAAAACAGCCCCTAAACCACTAATCCAACAATTACCTTCGTGACTGAGGTTCTCTTCACTCTCTACCCAGCCACCTAAATCACCTTTCTTTACTTTGCCAAAGCTTCTCAATGCTCGTATTCGGTGTAACTTGAAAGGACCGAGATCAACTGTATCGTCTGTAAGTTCGTATTTCTTTTTACTACTATTAACTAAATCACAACCACTAATAAAACCTGTATCAATCCATGCATCACCACACACACGGGCATTTTCACAAATTATTGCTGTACCGTATACATGTGCATTACCAAAAACTTTAGCATCAAAATAAACAATGGCATTGCCATAAACATGAGCGTTATCATAAACGTTGGCATTACCAAAAACCTTGGCTCGACCGTAAACCCTAGCACTACCATAAACCTTTGCATCGTCCCCAACCCAACAGTCTCCCTCATGACTTAAATTGCTTTCATTTTCAATAAAGCCACCTAAGTCACCTGCGTACACATCTCTAAAATTTCTTAAAGCACGTATACGGTGAAGCGTAACTCCATTAACTTCGATTGTTTCATCAGTAGATTCATACTTCTTTTTAAGTATCATATCTTCCACCTCTATCTTCTCACTTACTTTTCTTCTTACTCTTCTTATTCTTATGAGGCGGCGCTTTTACTACTTCATCACGCTGTTTAAGCTCTTGTGTTAGTCTTTCAACTTGCTCGTCGCGTGATGCAACATCTGCTTTTAGTGCCTGTATCTTTTCACTTTTCCGTTTGAACTCTTCTCGGTACGCATCTATCTTTTGTTTCAGNTTTCATGCTCTTCAGTCTTTTGTTTCAGTTGTTTAATTTCCTCGTCACGTTCTTCAAGATCTGCATCACATTCATCAATTGTCTGCTTGCTTTCCTTTAAATACCTAAACTCATTCTCTTTCATTTTTTTCTTAATATCTTGAACCTGCTCTTTAAGTGCTTTAACTTGGTTGCGATAATGCAATGCAATACGAAACATCACTCCGCTTAAGAGCAAAACTGAAACCACTGCTATCCATAAAATCTCATTCGAACTCATTTTGATCTCCTTAATGCTGCAATCTATCGACCTTCTGATCAACACCGCAGCTCTTGCAAATTTTCGACATTGGGGGGTGTTGCTCTTGATCGCATAAAGATTTTAAAAGATAAGCCACTGCCCCTCTTGAAGGAACACCATATTTTTCCCAACGCCATACTGTTGATTTGTTAACGCCTAATAACGCTGCCATTTCGTCCAGCGTAAGATTAAGGCGTTTGCGTATTTTTTTTGCTTCTATCTTATTCATAAAATTAAGTGTGCAATGTGCACAGAAAAAAGTCAAGTCGAAAAGCACATATAATATGTGCATTATGAATGGAAAGGAGTTGTCAGAATGCAAGAACAAAAACCCGACCAAGCTATACGCTTAACAGAAGCAAGAATTGCCAAAGGATTTAAATCTGCCCGAGCCGCAGCTCAATATTACGGCTGGCCATATTACACTTATATACAACATGAACAAGGAGTTCGCGGCATCAATAAAGCCGCAAGTCGATACGCAAAAGCTTTTAACGTAAGTACAGGTTGGTTATTGACTGGTGAAGGACAGGGGATAAAAACAAAATCTACAACTGCTCTTTCAGACCGCGAACTTCAAGAAGAAGTTTTTAACGCTCTAAAAAATATATCTCCTGAAAAAAAGCAGTGGCTTCTTCGCATTTTAGATACTCTAAAAGACGAAGAATAATAATTAACCTTCTTTTTTTATCTATACTAAGCTTATTCACTGCCTCCATTATAAGGTTATCAATATCATCCATTTTATATATCCCAAAATAATATAATACTCACTAAATATGTTCATGTTGCACATTTTATTGTTGACATATGTGCAATATGCGCATACATATGTTCCATATCTTAGAAAATAACTTTTGCCAATAGGCAGTATGGAGGCATTTGTGAATAAACCAGTGTTTATAAATTCTGATGAAATTCTCTTAGTGATGTGCGAAAATGAAGAACAAA
>NZ_JBHIPW010000102.1:0-1631 GCF_042196265.1 Bartonella sp. AP1QHHD | reverse complement strand
TTCGTTTAAAAAAGTAGAATTTTTCATCTTGATTTCCTACATTGCGCGCAATTCACCCGTGGCGTGAATCACGCTGGTGTTAAAAGTTGGTTTTTCGGTGTTAGAAACGGCTTATGTAGCTTATATCGCTTGCTGAATAGTCACTTTCGTAGATGATTGAATTGCGTCCACGAATTTCAAGATTACCAGAAATATTTACATTATCGAAAATATATACTCCATCTAGAATTTTCATATTTCCGGAAATGTGTGCTTTATCACTTATATAAGCATCTCCATAGACACGGGCATTGCCATAAACATGGCCCAAAACTCGAGCCTCACCATAAATTTGTGCATTGCCGTAAATTTGCGCATCATATTCAACATATGCTTCACCGCAAACTTTTGCATTTTCATAAACACGCGCCCTGCCTGTAATTTTTGCGCGTTCAAATACTTGTGCATTGCCGAAAATCTTAGCGTCACCATAAACTATAGCTTTATGCCAAACCCAACAATCGCCTTCATGCGATAGGTTGTCTTCTTTTTGTATATAGCCGCCTAAGTAACCTTTTTTAATATTTCTAAAATCTCTTAATGCACGTATGCGATAAAGTTTTTTACTTTTATCGGTTCTTGTATCATGAAATTCTTTTATTTCATCAGTGAGCTCGTATTTTTTCATCTGTTTTTTTCTTTAGTTGAGATTCTTCGATCGTCATTAATCCAGTCGTCCCAACATACACATGCATCACCGTAAATTTTTGCATGACCGTAAACATGCGCATTGCTGTAAACACGCGCCCTATCGTAAATGTATGCCTCACCGTAAACTTCTGCATGACCGTAAATGCATGGTTCATCGAAAACTTCTGCTTTGCCATAAATACGAGAATTGCCGTAAACCTCGGCATAACCGTAAACATGTGCATCACCAAAAACCTTGGCATAACCATAGACTTTTGCATCATCACCTACCCAGCAATTGCCATCATGACTTAGATTGTCTTCTTTCTCGATATAGCCGCCAAGATCACCTTTCTTGACGTCCCCCAAATCTCTCAATGCACGAATGCGGTGAAGAGTTTTTCTATCAAACTCAATTGTTTCATCAGTAAGTTCGTATTTTTTTTCCATGGTTTTACTCCTTTAAGTTAGATTCTGCCTTTGCCGTTCTTGCAAAAGAACGGCATTGCATTGTGTGGTGAATTTTTTGAAAAGGTGGCGTCTTTTAAAAACGCCTTTAGCTTTTAAAGCACATCACAAGGACGCAAACGGTGTTGTTTTTCGTAAGAACCATACATTGCATCATCATATTCGCGCTGTTTTATATCATCTAAAAAAAACCGTATGCTGTGCTGTGTAGAATAAAATCGTGAGGAATGTTTCCGTTGAAACACTGCTCTTCACATTCTTTAAGATAGAATTCGGCAATATCTTCAGAGATATCTTCGCAACGATTAGTCGTTGGTTCAATACGCAAAATTTGGACAGCATTATCGGCTTGGTCGATAAATTTGATCATGTCACTTTCTTCTAAGAAAGGACCAGATTTAGCGAGATTTTGCTCTTCATTTTCGCACATCACTAAGAGAATTTCATCAGAATTTATAAACACTGGTTTATTCACAAATGCCTCCATACAGCCT
>NZ_JBHIPW010000101.1:0-1189 GCF_042196265.1 Bartonella sp. AP1QHHD | reverse complement strand
AATGGCGAAGAGCAAGTTTGAACGAACAAAACCGCATGTTAATATTGGTACGATTGGTCACGTTGATCATGGGAAGACCTCGTTGACAGCAGCGATTACGAAATATTTTGGTGAATTTAAAGCTTATGACCAAATTGACGCTGCGCCAGAGGAACGCGCACGTGGAATTACTATTTCTACAGCACACGTTGAGTATGAAACGGAAAATCGTCACTATGCGCACGTTGATTGTCCAGGACACGCTGATTATGTGAAAAACATGATCACAGGGGCAGCACAGATGGATGGTGCTATTTTGGTTGTTTCAGCAGCTGATGGCCCAATGCCTCAGACGCGTGAGCATATTTTGCTTGCACGTCAGGTTGGTGTTCCAGCAATTGTTGTTTTTCTTAATAAAGTTGATCAGGTTGATGATGCAGAACTTTTGGAGCTTGTAGAGCTTGAGGTTCGGGAACTTTTATCCAAATATGATTTTCCAGGCGATGATATACCAATTGTTAAGGGTTCTGCGTTGGCAGCCCTTGAGGATAAGGATAAAAGCATTGGTGAAGATGCTGTTCGTCTTTTAATGAGTGAAGTTGATAATTATATTCCAACCCCTGAACGTCCTGTTGATCAACCATTTTTGATGCCGATAGAGGATGTATTTTCAATTTCGGGTCGTGGAACCGTTGTTACGGGTCGTGTTGAGCGTGGTGTTATTAAAGTTGGAGAAGAAATCGAGATTATCGGTATTCGTCCAACGTCTAAGACGACGGTTACAGGCGTTGAAATGTTCCGCAAGCTTTTGGATCAAGGTCAAGCGGGTGATAATATAGGGGCTCTGCTACGTGGTGTTGACCGTGAAGGGATTGAGCGTGGTCAAGTATTGGCAAAGCCAGGATCCGTTACACCTCATACACGGTTTAAAGCAGAAGCTTACATTTTGACAAAAGATGAAGGTGGACGTCATACACCATTTTTCACGAATTATCGTCCTCAGTTTTACTTCCGCACGACGGATGTTACAGGTATTGTTACGCTTCCAGAAGGAACGGAAATGGTTATGCCAGGTGACAATGTTGCGATGGATGTTTCGTTGATCGTTCCAATAGCGATGGAAGAGAAACTGCGTTTTGCTATTCGTGAAGGTGGTCGTACTGTTGGTGCCGGTATCGTCTCTAAGATCATTGAATAAATAATGCTTGTT
>NZ_JBHIPW010000100.1:0-55778 GCF_042196265.1 Bartonella sp. AP1QHHD | reverse complement strand
GAAGATAACATGGCATCCCTCTATACCAAAACAGCCGATAGAAAACGACTTGCAATAGAAGCAATCAAAAATCTTCAAAAAAGTTAGGGATAGGTGGAAAATAAGTTAAAAGAATCAACGGAATCAAAATTCCCGAACTTTTATATAACCTATTGATTTAATTAAATATTGGCTGGGGTACCTGGATTCGAACCAGGGAATGCCGGTACCAAAAACCGGTGCCTTACCACTTGGCTATACCCCAAAAAAACACGCTTTATAGCGACGTCTTGCACTTTATAGCGATTCCTGTGATTGGACGCAATATCTGAAAATCAAAGACTTTACTTTTTTATCATAAAATTTCTGAGTTTTGTATGGCATTGCCATCGATACAAATTCGTAGCAGAAACTGATATACAGTTGTGATTTTAACATAAGAAAAAACCATTTATCCATCAATTATTTTGCTCTTTGTATTGATTTTCTAGGAACAGAAAATGAAAATCTTGCAGTTTACTCATGTATCTAATAAATTTGCATATGATTTACTTTTCTTGATATATTAAAATCCCATCTTGCTCAATTTAAGAAAAAAGCTGTCACCAAATTGGCAATCGGTAAGTGTATAATAGTGCTGCTGTGCTCTTGCATTAAGCATAAAGATGGTAATGTCCACTAATTTTTACATTATATTATTCATGGGTAGCACCATAAAATAAAATCAAGCACATTGAAAAATATTTCCTAAAAAATAACACTTAATATTCTGTTGAAAACATTATGATACACCAATAAACTGGAAGAGTTTTGCAAAAATTAAAAACATTTTATATGGTATTTGAAAAAATAGAGATACAAAAACAAGGAATAATAACTATTTCCATTTACTTTTTATTCAAAAGATAATGATATTTATTACCCACTCATAGATGTAAAAAAATCTTCAGAAGCAATCTTTATGTAGACCAATACCCTTTTTGATTGATGAATATACATTTCCTAAAAGCTTCTTTTACAAAAAGAGAAACATTAAAACTATTTCATACAAACTAGGTATTCAACATTTGCTTTTAAATGCGGTAAATGGCAAATTAGGCTTATGAAATAAGCTTAACAATTAGAATCGAGGAGATTTTTAAATGGCTTTTGAATTGCCCCCGTTGCCTTATGATTACGATGCCCTTTCGCCTTATATGTCACGCGAAACGCTTGAATATCATCATGATAAGCATCACCTTGCTTATCTTACCAACACCAATAATTTTGTGAAAGAGTTAGGCTTAGAAAATGAAAGCCTTGAAGATATTGTTAAAAAAAGTTTTGGAAAAAATATTGGTTTGTTTAATAATGCAGCGCAGTATTACAATCATAACCACTTTTGGCTTTGGATGAAAAAAAATGGTGGTGGCCAAAAACTTCCTGAAAAGTTAGCAAAAGCTATTGACGCTGATCTAGGTGGTTACGACAAATTCCGCGCTGATTTTATTGCTGCTGCTAGTGCCCAATTTGGTTCTGGATGGACATGGGTTGCTATTAAAGATGGCAAGCTTGAAATTATGAAAACGCCTAATGGTGAAAATCCCTTAGTGCACAATGCTCGCCCTATTTTGGGTGTCGATGTGTGGGAACATTCCTATTACATTGATTATCGCAATGCTCGACCGAAGTACCTCGAATCCTTTGTAGACCATTTAATTAATTGGGACTATGTTTTGGAACTTTATGAAGAATGTGAATTTTAAACTATCTAGATAATTTTTTAGTGTATGAAAGTCTCTATAATCCAATAAATTATCGGAGACTTTCATACAGAAGTATTATGGATTAGCAAAAGTCTTTTCCTGCTATCTTTAGAATATATGCATAGATATAGGCAACTTCTTCTAGCTTTGAAAAACGTCCAGCTGCACCAGCGTGCCCTGAATCCATATTAATACGTAATAAAACTGCATTATCGTCTGTTTTTAGGTCTCGTAATTTTGCCACCCATTTTGCAGGCTCCCAGTAAGTTACACGAGGATCTGTTAATCCTGCCATCACAAGTATAGGGGGATAGTTTTGAGCTTTGACATTATCGTAAGGGGAATAGGAAGCAATAAGCTTATAATCTTCTTCTGATTCAAGAGGATTCCCCCATTCGGCCCATTCTGGAGGTGTGAGTGGCAATGAAGCATCTAACATTGTCGCTAAGACATCAACAAAAGGCACATTCGCTACGATCCCAGCAAAATCCTGGGGAGCTATATTGGCAATGGCTCCCATCAACATCCCCCCTGCTGAACCACCATGAGCAATCAGCCGGTCGTGAGAAGTGAATTTATTGTTTACAAGGTAACGCCCACAAGCAATAAAATCTGTAAATGTATTGTGCTTAAAGAGATGCTTTCCTTTCTCATACCACTCTACTCCCTTTTCTTTTCCTCCACGAATATGAGCAATCGCGTAAATAAAACCTCTGTCTACTAGAGAAAGTACATTACTATTGAAACTGGCAGGAATAGAGATCCCATAAGCACCATAACCGTAAAGCAGACAAGGCGCACCACCATCAAGGAGAGTGTTTTTGTGGTAAAAAAGTGAAATAGGAATCTTCTCACCATCGTCTGCTATTGCTGTAATCCGTCGTGTTACATATGCATCTTTATTATGCCCAGAGGGAATTATTTGCGTTTTTAAAAGCATTCGTTTACAATTTTTCATCTCATAATCAAACACTTGATCAGGTGTTGTCATAGATGAATAGGAAAAACGAATAGTTGGACTGTTATATTCTGCAACTCCTTGCAAACTTAAAGAATAAGCCTCTTCAGTAAAAGCAATGGAATTCACTTGTTTAGTGGTACGTTCCATCACTTTTATACGTGGAAGCCCCTCAAAACGTTCGATCCAGACAAGAAAATCTTGATAAGCATCATGGGATAATATTAGGCACCCAAGCTGATGTGGGACAAACTCAGACCAATTTTCTGATTGTGGAGATGTATATGGCGCTACCATAATTTTGAAATCTTTTGCATTATCTAAATTGGTCAGAATATAAAAGACATCACCACCCTCTGTAAGTGAATATTCAATACCTTTTTGTCGTTTCCGTACACATTGGGGAACAGTAAAAGGCGCCTCAGCAGGAATTAACCAGATCTCGGATGTTTCATGATCATGAATATTAATATAAATAACATCATTAAGCTTAGAACCGCTTACATCTAAGAAAAAACCTGGATTGTCTTCACGAAAAATAAGCTTATCTTGTGATTGATATGTGTTTAATTGGTGATAATAGAGCTCTGAAGGTCGGTGGTTTTTATCCATCTTAGTATAGAAAAAACCTTCAGATCTAGCATCCCATACAATTTGACCAGATGTATCAGTAATTGTGTCCATACAGTCAGACAATGTCTCAAAATTACGAATTTTAGCTGTATAGAATTCTGATCCTTTGTCATCATAGGTCCATACCACATGTGTATGGTCAGGAGATTCTTGAACTGAACCAAATTTGAAATATTCTTTGCCTTCTGCCAAGACATCACCATTAAGGTACACGTTTTTTTCTCCGCCATTCCTTGGTGTCCGAAAATAATGTGGTTGTTGGCCTCCGGTAACATAAGAGAATCCGTAAGCAAAAGGACCATGTTTTATAGGAACAGAACTATCATTCTCTTGGATCCTGTTTTTCATTTCGGTAAAAAGCAAATCTCGTAATGGTTTTGTATCAGCCATTTGAGCTGATTGATAAGCATTTTCTTTTTCAAGATAATGTCGAATATTGGGATCAAGACAGTTAGGATCTTTAAAAACATCTTGCCAGTTAGACGCACGTAGCCAATGATAGGGATCATCACGAAAAATACCATGATATATTTCCTTATGAGTGATTCTAGATGCTTTGGGAGGAATTGCAAAAGTGCGAGTCATACACAATCCTATATTAAAATATGTTAATAGCTTCGTTTATATGTTAGAATCACAATGATTGATGCAAGTGTAAAAATCTATAAGTTCTATTCACTTGCAAAAATAGCACCATGATAATTTTTAAAACTAATACCTTTCTGTTCATTACATATCACAGCTATTGTTTTCTAGGGATATAACACCACTTTTATAATGAAAGTGACTGGTAAAACAATTAAACTACTAGAAAAAGAATTGATTTTTTTTGAAACAGTATAATCGCATAATTTTACAGAGAGGAATAAATATATCTAAAATATTATTATTACTGTATAAAAAATAAAAATGTCCTATCTCCTTTTAATGAATAATTTTATATTATAAATAATACTATTATGTCATATTTATAATACATCATGTTTTTTATTATTAAATTTTATAAATATAAATAATAAAAATGAATTTAAAACTTATTAAACATAAACTTACTAAACTATAAGTATTCAAAAAAAATATAATAATTTATATATTATATTTTTATAATTAGTAATTTTATTTTTACGTTCTCAAAAAAAATAAATAAATTTTATCATATATTTTTTTATATTTGTGATGTATTATATATTATGTATGATATGTTATAGGATAAAAATATATTTTAGCATGTAATAATTTCGTTTTTCTTATTGTATATTATGACAAAAAATGGGTATTTATTTGATTTTTTTGTGTTTTGGCAATTTTATAGAATAATTGAATTGACAAAAAAGATTTTTGTACAATATGAAGCTCATGTGCATGAGATCTTTATATCATGAGTATATGCACTATATCTCGATTTTGAATTACTCAATTTTAAATTAAAGGAAACAAGAATGGAACATCGTGCAGTCTTAGAGACTGAAAGCAATTTAGTTATTACATTGGTTGCTGATATTGTTGCTGCCTACGTGAGTAATAATTCTATTCGACCGACTGAAGTGCCAAGTTTAATTGCTGATGTCCATGCTGCTTTTCGTAAAGCAGGGAATCTAGAGTTAACAGAAGTCGAAGTTGAAAAACAAAGGCCTGCCGTTAATCCGAAGCGTTCAGTATTTCCTGATTATCTCATTTGCCTTGAAGATGGAAAGAAGTTTAAATCTCTAAAGCGTCATCTCATGACACATTATGGAATGTTGCCAGAGGAATATCGTGAAAAATGGCAGTTAGATAGTTCTTATCCTATGGTGGCGCCTAATTATGCAAAAACACGATCGGCTTTGGCCAAAGAAATGGGGCTTGGACGCAAAAGCAAACGGAAAAAAACTAAATAATCTTATTTTGCGAAAAAATGGTTTCATGTATAAAGTTGATTTTAGTATACATGTTTTGTGTGAAGCTTTTGTATATATAGCAATTTCTACCAAGGGGATTACATATAGCTTTCGTTACGAATCCGTTTAATCATTGATTTCAGACCATTTGATCGTTGTGGTGTAAGATTTTCATTTAAACCAAGTTTTTCAAAGAGCTCTTGAGCATCAGAATTGCGAATTTCAGAAGCTTTTTTGCCTGAATAAAAAGCAAGAAGTATGTAAATGAGTCCACGCACAATATGAGCATCGGAATCACCTTGAAACGTCAATATTGGATCTTTTGAGTTATTACGTGAAGATAAAAGCCACACTTGGCTAACACAACCAGGAACTTTGTGAGCATCGTTTCGAGCGCTTTCTGGAAAAGGTGGCAATTCATAGCCAAGCTCGATGACATAACGATAACGATCTTCCCAATTATCCAAAAGCGAAAAGTTTTCTATAATATTACCGATTGTTTCCGCCATTATTTTAGTCCTGTTTCGTTTGAATAATCATTCTTGAATACACTTATAAAAAATAAATATTTATTCTTCCTAACATAAATAACACGAAGAACGTTAAAAATCCTTATTTCAAGATAACATTGCATGGTTTTGTAAGAACTCTTGTATTTCGATTTTGTAAGAAACATTAGGGGAAGTCTCTGATATCATTTTTGTTTCCTAATATGTTCCCTAAATATTCATAAGCAGCTCTTGCACCGTAATATGCGCGCTCGCCAAGTGAACTTAAAAAGGATTTTCCTACTTTGCAGGTTTTTATATTACGGTCACAAAATGCGCCTAAGTCATTTAAGGCTTCCTTAAAAGCAATAATCACATCGCTCGTTGTTGTCTCATTATTTTGGGGGCTAGAAGAATGGTTACTGCTTGGATCTGCTACAAAAAATGAAATAATGACAAAAATAAAAAATAAAAAAAATGATAATTTGATTAAAAAACGTATCATGGATAATCAATGTACCGCAGTGGTCAATACAATAAAAGAAGCATTTTATACACTGTTGCTTTATAAACAATTTATAAAATGTGCTTTTTATAAAATTGAGTATTCATGTATTGGATCTATATCATTGGCTTTTTTATAAATATGGCACAATTCCGCTGTATAAAATGGGATACATTGTCTATTCAGTAAAAAATTAACATCAAAATTATACACTTACAAGCTGGTCATGTTAATGAACATACTATGATAAAAAATGAGAGAGATAATCATGTTGTGTACATAATTATTTTAAATAATAGTCCACCATCTTAGCTTAGTTGAAAAGGCTAAAAAGAGTAAAATTCTGTTATTCTGACTCTAGTGTCGATAAAATATTTATATTATCTATAAAATTTTTACTGGAATGTTATGAAAATGGTCAACATGTCGATAAAAACATCAAAAAAATAACTGCATCTCTTATGATTACATCTCAAGCCAGTTTTTTTCTATAACATTGTAAACATCAATTTAATTGATACTTATGAAAATTATTTAATAGAAGGAATTTATACCAAAATATAATACTATTAAGAGATAATTATTCTTACCAAACCGTTTATGGATCAGTAACCATCTATATGTAAATTATAAAGAATAGATAACGATTGTCATCTTTTTAGCGTTATAGGCAAATATTTTCAATTTTATTTTAAATAATAGGCAAACATATGGCACAAAATGAAGAATAACGTGGCATTATTGTTTAGATAATTATATGTGATAATGCAGTTTGCAAACACCAAAATGATCTTGAATGCTAATCATTTGGTGCTCTCTTTATACACATTAAAGATTTGTAAAAAAATGAAATGAATAAAAGTTGGTAAGAACTCTTGTTGATTTATCAACTTATAAATTGATATAATGAAGCTGCTCATTCTAGGAGTTTGAAAGGAAAAATCAATAATGTCAATGCATTTCTCTCTGGCTGGAAGTAAGAACTGATTCATATTCGTTTCCTAATTTATATTTGTTTCTTTGTAAAAAATAAACGCAACTGAAAATAAAAGTAATGGCAACAAAACGAAAGACATACCGAAAAAAAACTGTAAAACACCGTAAATACTACAGTAGTATTGTTATAACACTTCTTCTTATAACTTTTCATTTTATTTTTTGGAGTGCAAAAACTCTTTATTTCTATACACGAAAAAATACTTTATTTTTTGTTGGATTTCTTCTTTTTAGCATTAGTTTTTTATTTATTTCATTTAATGCTTTATTTTCGCAAATGACAACGCATCAAAATATTTTAACTCAAATGAAATTTTCCTCTGTTCAAAGTATAGGTAAGAGCTCTACTTTATCGGAAAAAGAAGAAAAATCACAAGAACTCTCCCGTGTAGCTTCTGTACATTCTCAAAGTCATAACCACACAAATTCACCTTTACCCTCTCAATCAGCAAGCATGCTGGAAAAGCAAAAAGAACTAGCAAAATTAGGATTTTATGATGGTCCATTAGATGGACTGGAAGGACCTAAAACACGCCGAGCCATCACTTTATGGAAACAGCAAACTGCTCAGAGAATGCAAAAGAATGTTCTATCTAATCCCGCAGCAGATGAAATCGCGATATTAATTAAGCAAAGCGAAATAGAAACAAACAATACAAAAAATATGACACACTTAAAAGAAGCTATTTTAGAGCCTTCTGTTGAAGATATTATACAAGTGCAAAAAGCTTTACATATTTTTGGGAATGAGGAGGTTATTGTCACAGGAATAGAAGATCAAAAGACGATAGAAGCCTTAAAACAGTTTCAAAAAATATTTGATCTTCCTGTAACAGGTAAAATTAATCACACAATTTTAATGAAAATGCGTGAAATTGGTTTATTAAATTGAAGCTAATCATAATAATCTCTTAATTTATAATGATAATTCATCTTTCGTTTGTTTAATGCTCCCCTCAAACATTCCTTCATCTCAAGCCCTCTTATATTCAATCAATCAGAATGGTTTTCTTACACATTACATATTGAGCCGTATAATTTGCTTCAAAAAAACCACAACCGATTGCAGAAAAAAGAATATTGCAAAATAGCAAACGCGCTTGTTCTAGCATTTTTATTGCCTCTGATGATAAAAGGACACGAAATTTTTGTAGTATCGTATCACGTAAACCTTTCATATTATCGAACCACGAATTGTCCATATATTATCGTCAATTTGATCTTTATAAATATGATGCAAAGAATTTGTGCAAACACCTGTAAGGATAAGTAGACATAAAGCTAGTTGTGTTATGGTTGTTGTTTTGCAAAGTGTCTGATAAAAAACCGGCACTTCTCTCTAATCTACTGCTGGAAAGTTATGTGTTTTATGACATTGTCTTCTTAAGAGAGCGTGTGCGTTTAGTATTGCCTATAAATCAACATCCAAACCTAACGCAGCAGTATGTTTGAAACAAATGTTAAGACAGTTTAGTACTTCTCTCAGCTGTTATAGCTTTTGTATGCCAAATGGAGGCAAGAATATTGCGCATCTCTGTTTGTATAATCTCTTAAAACAGGAAAACAGCCTAATTTGGGAAGAATATGAAAATTTAAGGTAAAAACCAGTTTTCATCTTTGCCATTTCCTTTTAATTCAGCTTTACGCCTTTCAAAGACATCTAAAGCAATATCTTTAAAATAACGGAGATTACCTATTGCCTCATGCTCTTATTTATCACATGTCTTTTTAGTCTCACTCCCCCTCACCTAAAACAAAATGTCCCAAACGGAATATACTTGGATTGCCATTCACGGGCTTTCTTAAAAAACATCTCTAAAGCACCCAAAACCACTTCGCAACAACGCCCGTGAATAATAATAGCAAGCCCCCCCACAACAACTGCGCGACAGCGCACATCATCTTTACGCTTGTGAAGAAGCACGCCGGCACCATTACACACTGTACCTACCTTCAATTTGTGATAGCTCTCACTTGAGATGATTTATAAGAGGCATATCCTTGCTTTATTTTTTTATCCACAGACGCTCATCCCGCCTGTAACATACAAAAAACATGGTTTTGATTGATTCATTATAAAAGAAGTCGAAATAAGAAGATCTTATGATATTTACAGCTTTCATTCAATATGAGAAATAAAAAATTATCTTTATAAATCAATAGATTGTGTAACTTTGATATTCCTTTATAAATGTAAAGATGGGAGTGCATAATGGAGTTTATAAATTTTGGGAAGATTTTTATAAACTTACGGGGAGTTTTACATAATCCCCATTCCACGAATATCAATGTGAAATGGAGCATCCACTGAGAAATGTCTATCTCAAACAGCATGATGTGCAAAAAAAATGCATTTGTTTGGAGCATTCTATTTTGCGTGAGGAGCTCATTCCCCTATAAAAAAGCAAACGCATAAATTGACTGCACAATAACACGTTTCTCTCTATCAAGAGGTTCGCCAATAGAAAGTAGTATTAATAATACATCTTTGTCTATCCTGCTTTATATTTTCTCTCATAAACCTCTAAAAAAAACACTTTCTCGCGTAACACAACTTATCGTGCATTTTAGAAGCATTTTTATTCCCTTTATTAAAGAAAATAAAAGAATATATAAAAATTTATTTCAGTAATAACGATACAACAAAAAATATTAACCTATTACATCCTTTTTGCTATTGCGGCCTGAGCTGCTGCTAAACGAGCAATTGGCACTCGAAAAGGAGAACACGAAACATAATCTAGGTTATTTTCTTCGCATAAAGCAATAGAGGCAGGATCGCCTCCATGTTCACCGCAAATTCCCAATTTTATTTTTGCACGCTTTGAGCGTCCACGCTGTGCAGCAATGGTAATAAGTTCCCCTACTCCATCACGGTCAATAGACACAAAAGGATCTTGCTCTAAAAGACCTTTTTGAAAATAGGTTGCCAAAAAAGGAGCTGCATCATCACGGGAAATCCCAAAAGTAGTTTGTGTCAAATCGTTTGTTCCAAATGAAAAAAATTCAGCAGTTTCAGCAATTTCATCTGCTCGAAGCGCCGCTCTTGGAAGTTCAATCATCGTCCCAACCATATATTGAATAGTGCTTCCCTTTTCTTTCATCACTTCCTCAGCAACCTGATCAATACGCGCTTTCACAAAATCGAGTTCAGATTTAAGCGCAACCAGTGGCACCATAATTTCAAGCATAACAGGAGATCCAGATTTTTGGGCAGCTTCTGCTGCTGCTTCAAAAATCGCCCGCGCTTGCATTTCTGCAATTTCAGGATAAGTAATAGCTAAACGGCATCCTCGTAATCCAAGCATAGGATTAAATTCGTGCAACTGCTGAGTGCGTTCAGCAAGCACTTCAGCAGAAACCCCCATAGCTGTTGCAACATCAAGAATTTCTGCTTTCGTTTTAGGCAAAAATTCATGTAATGGTGGATCTAGCAAGCGGATAGTAACAGGTAAACCACACATAATTTCAAATAATTCACTAAAATCTGAACGCTGCATTGGCAAAAGCTTATCTAGTGCTTTACGACGACCACTTTCATCATGACTTAAAATCATTTCACGCATGGCAACGATACGTTCATCAGAAAAAAACATATGCTCCGTACGGCAAAGACCTATACCTTCAGCCCCAAAAGAGCGTCCCATACGGGCATCAGATGGTGTATCAGCATTAGCGCGAACTCTTATACGTCGCATCCCATCAGCCCATTCCATTAATTTTGCAAAGTCTCCGCAAAGCTGAGGCTGCAACATTGCAACTTTCCCTTTGAAAATTTCTCCACTTCCACCATCAATTGTGATAACATCACCTTTTTTTAGGCTTTCTCCTGAGGCAAACAACGTATTTGTGTTATAATCAATCCGCACACTGCCAGCACCAGAAATACATGGTTTTCCCATCCCCCGCGCAACAACAGCAGCGTGACTTGTCATACCGCCACGCGTTGTTAAAATTCCTTCTGCAGCATGCATACCATGAATATCTTCTGGGCTTGTTTCTACCCGGACCAAAATAACTTTGCGACCTTCCGCCGACACAGTTTCTGCCTCTTCTGAAGTAAAAACAATTTCACCAGTTGCGGCTCCAGGAGAAGCAGGTAAACCACGTCCTATAACAAAACGTTCTGCTTTGGGATCAAGTGTTGGATGCAAAAGTTGGTCAAGCGACTTTGCATCAATACGTATCACAGCCTCTTCACGGTTTATTAACCCCTCCTCAACCATTTCAATTGCCATCTTGAGAGCCGCACGAGCCGTGCGTTTTCCTGAACGAGTCTGAAGCATCCATAATTTACCTTTTTCAATGGTAAATTCGAGATCTTGCATATCCCGATAATGCTGCTCAAGATTCTGCGCAATCTGACATAATTTCAAAAAAGCCTCAGGCATAATTTTTTCTAACGACGGTCTATTTGAACCAGCAACAATACGCGCATTTTCTGTAATATTTTGAGGCGTTCGAATGCCCGCCACAACATCTTCCCCTTGCGCATTAACTAAAAACTCACCATAAAGTTCTTTTTTCCCTGTCGATGGATTGCGTGTAAAAGCAACGCCCGTTGCCGAATCTTCTCCCATGTTACCAAAAACCATAGCTTGCACATTAACTGCCGTTCCCCAACTTTCAGGAATGCTATGTAAACGGCGATAAGTAACTGCACGTGCTGTCATCCAACTTGAAAAAACGGCTCCAATCGCCCCCCATAACTGTTGTTCAGGATCTTGTGGAAAAGGGGTTCCTAATTTTTCTTCAACATAGGCTTTATAAGAAATAATAACATTCTTCCAATCATCTGCTGTCATTTCTGTATCAATAGTGTAACCATTGCATGCTTTTGCTTCATCAAGAATCTCTTCAAAATACGAATGGTCTAGCCCCAAAACAACGTTAGAATACATTTGGATAAAACGCCGATAACTATCATAAGCAAAACGTTCATTATTGGCTTGTAAAGCAATTGCTTTTACAGTTTTATCATTCATGCCAAGGTTCAGCACTGTATCCATCATCCCTGGCATAGAAGCCCTAGCCCCTGAACGAACAGACAGCAAAAGTGGTCTTTGTTCATTCCCAAATTCACGTCCTGTTTGTTCAGCAACGTATCTTAGTGCTTGCTTAACAGATTCCTGTAGCTCTTCTGGATATGATTTGTCATGGGCATAATAAAAATTACAAACTTCTGTTGTCAACGTAAATCCGGGTGGTACGGGCAAACCAAGATTACTCATTTCTGCCAAATTAGCCCCTTTACCTCCGAGAAGGTTACGCTCACTTGCACTTCCTTCTGCCTTTCCATCTCCAAAACTATAAACCCATTTTTTCACTGTACAAATCCTCCCATATCAGCTTCAAAACATCATTCAACCCAGGCTCACTTAAAAGCAATGATTTGATTCAAAATTGGCTCAACGATATCGCTTCATAAATGCATAATATTAATCCTTCCAAAAGAGATAATGACCAAAAATCACTATCCATCTTCTGGAAGATTAAGATTCAGTTTTTTAGAAAACTATCAATCACCGAAAAAAATTCTTCTACTTTCATGGCACCTTCATATTTACTACCATTAATAAAGAAAGTAGGTGTTGCTGTGACACCAAGCTCTTTACCGCGTTCAAAAGATGCATTTACTTCATCTAAAATGGACTGATTTTTCAAACACGCAGTAAAACTTTCATCTGTAAAACCAGCCATTAAGCCAATTTTCTTCAATGGTGTTAGAGCATTTTTTCCGAAAGCCCATTCATTTTGTTTTTGAAATAAAACTTCTATCAAAGGAAAATAGCGATCTTCCGGTGCACACCGTGCCAACATAAAACCTGCTGTTGCCCGAGGATCAAAAGCATATTCTCGGAAAATAAGTTTTACTTTTCCTGTTTTGATATATTTTTTACGAATTTGGGGAAGTATATCATTATAAAAATGCGCACAATGGGTACATGTCAACGAAGCATACTCAACAATGACGACTGGTGCATCCGCCTCTCCCTCAAAGCGATCCTTTACTTTACCCGATTGGAGAAGCTCTGCCATATCAACAGTTGCCACTGATTTGGGATCACGCGCTAAAGCAACTGTTACACTGTTTTGTACAATCGTTATGAAGAGAAAAATTATCCCGAAAGATAAAAAAGAACGATATTTTACCATAAATAATACTTTTCTGTTGTTATTAACGAATAGGAATCCAATGCTTTCTCATATATTAAAGAAAAATATATAAAATATCTTTCTATTTATTATTTTTTTCCAAAAAAATGCAACAGCCAAGTTGATAAAGTGCTTGGTGCAAACTTTTATCTTCAATTCCTTCAAGCATTTTTTCCACGCATTTTTTGTCTTGTTCACTCAAAGGCGGTTTTAGAGGCAAGTGATTCATAAAAACCGACATACTCCTTTGCTCAATCTTGATGCGATCAATAGCAATATAGCCAAAAAATCCGTTAATTCTATGAAGTAATTCCTCTGTTTCATGCATCAATTTTAACGCAGCAAATCCTTCACATGCGACAACAAGTGTTGCTGGCTGAAAAACTTCATCTTGATCTGCACGACGTTTCCAAATAATTTTAAGCGGCATTGTATGTTCACTGATATCATAGCCCGCAATCTGTGGCCAGTGTTCTATAAGCGCTACATTAAGCCCTGTCCGTTTGCGTAAAACTGGATCAAGTATTTTGTATACCGCCTCAGAAAGAGAATAAAAGATACGTTTTTTAAGTTGTTTTCTCATTTTTAGATCATTGTTCAAGCGCTTACTAAATTAAAATCATTTGTTTCATCTAAAAATTTTTGCCTCCTCAATTTATGAAATATCAACAAAATAAAAAGCCTTTTCTCACCAGAGCCTTGACAATAAAAGAGCAAAAAACATGAATTACAAAATAAATAATTTTTTCTTTTGCATTTTATATCTCCCTATGCTTGAAAGCAATCATGTATGAAATTTCTTCGCACCTCCTTGCTTGGTACGATCAAAATCACAGACATCTTCCATGGCGGATTACCCCTGAAAAGCAAAAACAAGGTATCCGTCCTGATCCTTATCAAGTTTGGCTTTCTGAAATCATGCTTCAACAAACAACCGTTGAAACAGTTAAGCCTTATTTTAAAAAGTTTCTAAAACTATGGCCGGATCTTTCCTCTTTAGCAAAAGCCTCCCAAGATGATATCATGAAAGCATGGGCTGGACTTGGTTATTATTCACGCGCACGTAATCTTAAAAAATGTGCGCGACAGCTTGTTGAAAACTACGCGGGACAATTTCCACAATCTGTAAAAGAATTGCGAACTCTAGCCGGTATTGGAGATTATACTGCCGCAGCCATTGCTGCGATTGCTTTTAACCACCCTGTAGCAGTGGTTGATGGTAATGTCGAACGTGTGGTAGCGCGACTTTTTGCTATCACTTCAATATTGCAAAAAGCAAAAGTTGAAATTAAAGAAAAAACACAAAAAATTACTGCTTTAAATCGTCCTGGTGACTTTGCTCAAGCAATGATGGATTTGGGAGCAACAATTTGTACTCCACGCAAACCATCTTGTTATACCTGCCCTCTTCAATGTTTATGCAAAGCAGAAAAGATGCAACAACCGGAGTCTTTTCCAGTTAAAGCCCCTAAAAAAGAACGCCCTTCAAAAACAGGTATTGCTTTTGTGGTCCTTAATAAAAAGAAACAAATTTATTTGGAAAAACGACAGACGCAAAAGCTCCTTGGTGGAATGACCCAAATTCCTAACAATATTGGCATAAACAACGAAAATGGGCTCCAAAACGCACCCTTTACTGCCAATTGGCAATTCAAAGGACAAATTACGCATGTTTTTACTCACTTTTCTCTAAAACTCGATGTTTACTATACCGAAGATGTTCATGAAATGAATTGTGAAAATGGTTGGTGGTGTAACATTCAACATCTTGCCGAAGAAGCATTACCTACTGTTATGAAAAAAGCCATTTCCGTAGCACTTCCCAATTCTTTCAGATTTAAATAACCTTCCCTATTCATAAAAATGTTTTCTAATGGAGACTTTTGTATCTCTAGCGATCATTTATTAATCTGTAAAAGAAAAATTTTAAAAAATGAAATAACCAATTTTTTCTACAGACAAAAATTAAGGAGGGATAGAAACGCTTAGAAGCTTTAGATTTAAATTTCAGGATCTATCCTTTTTTCGCTTATGACGGAGCAAGTTAGCATCATCGTTATATTTACCAGCCCCCTCAACATCCCTTGGTACGTGAAACGGATTATAAGAGGTACTTTTAGTTCTTTCGTTAACAATTTTTATTCACACGCCAACCCCGTTTATGACAAGCAAGAAAGTAATTTTCATCGATTCAATATGGAACAAATTTGAAATAAGAAAACTTGACGATATTCCGAGGGCATTTCAATATGAGTTGCGCTAAATTATCTTTATAATCAATATATTATATGCACTTTACAGATGTACGTATTCAAAAAAGCACTTAATTTTGAACTTCTGAATGAACCTTTTAATTCTGATATTTCATTTTTATAAGCTTATATTGAAACTTTACTGTTTTGGAACTAAAATCAGAACATAGAGTGAAAATTTCTCATTTTAATTTCTTCTAAAAGAAGCATAAAAATACTCGCTTGTCGCTTACAAGCGAGATTAGTGTGTCAATAAAAAACATCTAAGAAAGGCTAAAACACCCTCACGTCCATCTCAATCAAGATCAGGTACATTGGTGGTCAATAGAATGAAGCGATCAGCTTAATTCATAAAACACCCGTTTTTAACATTTGTGAACGTATGATCATTCTTAAATGATCTATGGACTTCAACCGTCCATTTTCCTCATAATACCAAAAGGTCCAACCATTACAACTCTGCGAATCTTGAGCCTTTCTTCCCATTGCGTGAATTGAGCCCGCTTCACCACCATGCATAATCGTACCATCAGCTCTTACAATAGCAGATACTTGCTTCTTACGATCATACAGAACTTCTCCAGGATAGAGTAAACCTGCTTCAAGCAAACTGTTGAATGCTACGCGCGGTTCTGCTTTTTTTCTATCCAAAATCGCTAGTTCTGGTTGCGCTAAAGGTTGAACCGCCGCAATTCTCTCACATGCTGCATCGATGTAATCTTGCTCGCGTTCAATTCCAACAAAATCACGCCCTAAAAGCTTGGCAACAGCACCTGTTGTTCCCGAACCAAAAAATGGATCGAGAATAACATCACCAGGTTTACTAGAAGCCATAATAATACGCGCTAATAACGCTTGCGGTTTTTGTGTTGGATGTAATTTACGCCCTGAATCATCCTTTAAACGTTCAGCTCCAGTGCAGAGAGGGAAAAGCCAATCTGAACGCATTTGTAGATCTTCATTTGCCGCTTTTAAGGCATCATAATTAAATGTGTACTTTTTATCTTTTTGATCTCGCACGGCCCAAATAAGCGTCTCATGAGCATTTTGAAAACGGCGCCCTCGAAAATTAGGCATCGGATTATTTTTGCGCCAAATAATATCATTAAGCATCCAAAAACCTAAATCTTGTAATGCCGTCCCAACTCGAAAAATATTATGGTAAGATCCGATAACCCAAAGTGTTCCGTTGGGTTTTAATACACGACGACAAGCAAGCAACCATGCACGGGTAAAAGCATCATAAGCAGCAAAACTCTCAAACTGATCCCATTCATCATCAACCGCATCAACAAGCGAATGATCTGGACGATATAAAGCTCCGTCCAATTGCAAATTATAGGGTGGATCCGCAAAAATCATATCAACGGAATGTTTTGGAAGTTTTTCTAGAACGGAAACACAATCTCCTTTAAAAATTTTATTGCGCCATGGCATCTGTGAGGGAGTACGAAGAAAATCTTTTTGAAGCTGAATAACTGTCATGAAAAACCCAACAAAATTAACTGAATTTGCCCTATAATCAACCAAAATAGTTTATAGGCCCGCATTACCAATCCATATTTACAAAATAGCGTAAACGTATCGTTAAAGTTCTACAAAATTGATAATTGTTTTTGTTTTTTTAAGTAAAAAAAAACTTTCATATGAATGAAACCTTATTTTTCTTTTTTTCAATGTACTGTTCCCATATCTTTTATTTCGTAAAAGAATTAAAAATCATTTTCAAAGCGTATTTTTATGAAATAAGATCCTCTCAATATCGTTTTCATGAAAGTTGTCCATCTCGTAACATGTAAAGGAATATCTTATGCCTCAGATAGATCTTATTATTTTTGATTGTGACGGAGTTCTCGTCGACTCTGAATATCTTGCAGCAAAAATTGGATCTCAATTGCTCAAACAAACAGGATATGAAATATCACCCGAAGAATTGAGTGAGCGTTTTTCAGGGCTTATCTTTCGCGATATTCTTAAACACGTTGAACAGGAAACAGAAAAACCTATTTCTGCTCATCTCATAGATCAAATGACTAATATTTTTCGTACACAAATAAAAACTAAATTACGGGCTATTGATGATGTAAGAGAAGCTGTAGAAATTATCCAAACACGCTATCCCTACTGTATCTGCTCTAATGCAAAAAGCGTAGATATAAAAGAGATGCTCACCACGGTTGATCTCTATGACCTTTTTGAAGGTAAAATATTTTCAGCACCTGAAGTTGGAACAAAAAGAACGAAACCGGCCCCTGATGTTTTCCTTTTTGCCGCACAACAATTACAGGCAGAGCCCCAAAACACTATCGTTATAGAAGATTCACTTCATGGTGTACACGCAGCCATAGCAGCAGGCATGCGTGTCATCGGCTTTACGGGAGGATCACATAGCTATCTTGGCCACTCTAATGCACTTGCAGAAGCTGGTGCAGAAACAGTTATTGCAAAACATGCTCATTTAGGAGAAGTCTTAGAAGCAATGGCAGTATGGCGAGATCTATTATAAAAAATCTCTTGAATATATCAATTTGTAAACTCTTGTAAGAAGCATTTTTATTCAAATGTCCTGCTCTTCTCGCTGCTCCTTTTATAATAACTTCAATAAATGCGCAATTCACGACACGGGTGAATTGCATCTCAATGTGAAGGAAAAATATAGCACCTCATTGAGATCATAAGTCTGTTAACCATTGCACGTACTTAAAAAAAAAGCAAAAAACAGGGGTGCAAACTCATAAAAATTAAACCCTGCTTATCTATCTCAAATCCAATATCCCACTCCCAACCACAGCAGCTCATCCTGATAAATTATTATATTTGTCAAAAAAGAAATATTACGATGCCTTGCTCGATAAGATGTGAAAATTGCTAACCTCTTTCATCTGATCAAAAAAACACACACTATGGTAAAATTGTAAGGGATGTGCATATTGATCATGGAAAAAATATTAAAATTCGCGGAATCTATGGAACACAAGACTTTAT
Organism: Bartonella sp. AP1QHHD; assembly: GCF_042196265.1. Taxonomy (NCBI): domain Bacteria; kingdom Pseudomonadati; phylum Pseudomonadota; class Alphaproteobacteria; order Hyphomicrobiales; family Bartonellaceae; genus Bartonella; species Bartonella sp. AP1QHHD. The sequence continues at coordinate 37,204 of NZ_JBHIPW010000100.1, read as the reverse complement.
TGAAAATGACAAATGCGTCCTTGTTGAGTTACAAAGGCTTATATTTACTCAATCCAAATCTCATAAACTTGTTGAAGGCTTATTTACTTTGCTGCTTAAATAGTATTTTAACAGCATCAATTGGTACAACCTCCCTAAGATTACAAAAAACAAAAAGAATACACTCTTATGAAGATGTGCATTTTATAAAAAACATTTCATACCAAGTAATTTACAGACAATATATTGATTTATAATCATAATTTATCATTATTCAAATTAAGCAAAAAAACCGAATATTGTAAGATTCTCTCATTTCAAACCTGGATATGCTGAATTAAATAAATAAAGAAATAAAAATGCCTTTTAATGAATCATCTCAAAAGGCAAAAATTGTAGCAACATTAGAAGCGAGCAAAGTGTATGGCGATGCCATCTTTCTTCTTTATAAACATCAAAGATTCTGATGCCCTAAGAATTTTATATTATGGGGCTTTATCATCATATCTATAATTGCAAAATAGGCTTGAGTACCTTGAGAAGGATTTCTTAAAAAAGCACATAAATATGAAACATAGAACAACGTAAAGAGATACCTGTAGTTGCTCAAAATTTTCTGAAAGCACTTGTATAGATTTTTTAAATAAGTAATGAAATCAGATCTTTTCAAAAGTAATCCAACTTTAGGAAAGACATCCTTTCTAAAAAGGAAAGTGACTTTTCGGTTTGGAAAGAAGAAAATGTTGAAAAATATTATCTAATGCCGATCTTTCAGCACTCATAAATGTCTCTGAATTGATATTCTTCTATACACTGCTTTACATCACATTAATATGCTGTTCACATTGGCGAGAAAAAGATAATATCATTTATCTCTATCCAATTCGAGCTCTACTTTATACTATGAGTGAACTGTATATTTTTATTATATATAACAACTATTGTAAATAATAAAAATTTATCGCGTCCATTTATATTTGAATTATTAATATTAATTTTTATAAATACATCATAATTTTCATATTTTTTATTATCTATAAATGTATTAAAAAATAATATTAATATCATTTTATAAAAATTATGCGATCACCACATGTTATTTATATATAACACATAACGAAATATTTCATAAAATTTTAAAAAATATTTTTGTGATTATTACTGTTACATTTTTACAATAATGTTTATAAAAAATATATTTATATTTTTTATATGTATTTTTATTATTGACTAATAATACATATTGAAATATATAGTGTGAGATATATAAACATTATGTATATTTTATTACATATATAAATTAAAAATATTTGAGGTAACATTATGGTGAAAATATTTAAAAATTATATCTTAAGCATTTTTATAGCGAATGCTTTTTTTATTTCACAAACTGTAAATGTTAATGCAAACTGTTTGAAAAACGATATTCCAAAAGAGGAACTTTCTGTCTTACCAATGGAACAAGTAAAGTATGCGAAATCCAATGTAGTTTCTAAGACTGCTTTCTATGTTCCATCTGTAAGTTATCAAACAGAAAATGGAACAACAGGTGAAGGGAAAATTGAAAAGGTCGTTGAGCCTATAACTATCGGAATAGGAATATTGTCTGCTGGATATGTAATAAACCTTATAGGATCGATAATAAGTTGGATAAAGGACATAATGTTGATGTTCAAATAATTCAACCTCGTCTGGAACTCTAGAGCAACGTATTCATTATGTGTCTCTGGTTTATTGTAAATAATTACATAATAAAGTTTCTATTGCTATAAAATATAAATGGATTACATAAAAATATCCAAAGTGTAAATTTACGCATATATATTTATATTATAAAATATTTGAGGTGAAATTATGATTAAAGTGTTTAAAAATTATATGTTAAATATTTTTATGGCGATTGCTTTTTTTCTTTCACAAGTTGTAAATGTTAATGCAAATCACTTGAGCAATAACTTACAACGAGAAGATGCTTTTGTAATCAGTCAGGTAAAAGAGAAAGTAACCCATATCGCATCTCTCTACGTTCCCAATTTAAGCTACGGAGCAAAAAATGGGACTACTGTTGAAGGAAGAGTTGAGAAAATAGCTCAGCCGGTCATAATAGGAGATTTCGGTTTGTCATTTTTAATAGGATATTTAGCACCCCTAGTGGGCTTTATCATAGCGGCGATAATAAATCATATAAAAAGACATAGATAACTCTGTATTTAAATTGAAACTTATAAAAACAAAATTTTCTAATTTCTCAAGTATATCCACACTTGTTCATTGTTATTGAACAAAAACAATAACCCTCACCACAGAAAAAAGAGCTGCACGCACTTATATCTCCTTAGTGTGTTCACCAGCTCCGCTGATTCGTTAAATTATCCACGCTGAAGTCAGAAAGGATTTGAGGTGAAATTATGACAAAAGTGTTTAAAAATTACGTGTTAAATATTTTTATAGTGATTGCTTTTTCTCTTGTACAAGTTGTGAATGTTAATGCAAGTCATTTGAGCAACACCCCACAAAAAAAAGATATTTCTCTTTTTGTAATGAAACAAGGGAAAAAAGAAGCAATGCGTATGGATACTCTCTATGTACAAAATTTAAATTATGGAGTGGGAAATGAAGCTCCCATTGAAGGAAAAATTGAGAATGTGTTTTTCGAACCCATTACAATAGGAACTTTTACCATGACGGGATCTTTTATTTTTGGTTTACTCTCTGGCGCTTTTATGTCCTTATTCGGCGGAATAATCGGGATAATAGTAGGTCTAACCAGATAATTCCAAAATAATTTAAAGCAATGTTTAAATTACATCCTGCTTCAAATAATTGGGGCAGGATTTTGTTGTGCTTTCTATAGAGGCTTTGTTCATTACTAATAATACCGCGTGGGATAAATATAATATCTCTTAGTACAAAATAATAAATTAAGCTAAACAACGATTATTCAAATTATAGATTTGCGTACGAAATGCCATAAAATTACCTTATAAATCTTTCAGTGTAAATTTTGTGCTGTATCATTTCAATATTCATTTTAGCAGATTTAATTATTACAAAGTATAAGAGCATAAAATAACTATGAATGGTTGATTTTTACAAAAAAAATCTTCAATAAATACCATTCTATCTATTTGGTTTTATTATTTAAGAAGGTGCACAAGTGAAAATACATTGTAAAATTTAAGTGAATGAATAATAGAGAGAAAATTTTCGACTGTAACAGATTTTCTGTGAACATTTGACGTTTATATCTCAAAAATAAAAATGCTTAAGACTATTTCCTTTCATTATTGAGTTTAAAAACTATCCATTTAATAATTTAAATATTATGAAAAACGTGAAATAAATAACTTCACCAATTTTCCAGAAATAAAAAAAGGATAAGACTTATGAAATATATAAGCACAAGAGGTGAAGCCCCTGTTCTAGGCTTTACGGAAACGATCATGACTGGGCTGGCTCATGATGGGGGACTTTATCTGCCAGATAAATTTCCTCAGCTATCATTTGATGCGTTACGAGCACTTCGTGGTCAGTCCTATACAACAATTGCTAAAACTATTCTGTGGCCCTTTGTGAATAACGAAATCGAATATACAGCTTTTGAAAATATGATCGCTGAATCTTATGCAACCTTTCACCATCCAGCAATCTGTCCGTTACGACAAACTGGAGCAGATGAATTTATCCTTGAACTCTTTCATGGTCCTACTTTAGCTTTTAAAGATGTCGCAATGCAGTTTCTTTCTCGACTGATGGATTATGTTTTGACTGAAAAAAATAGATGTGCAACGATTATTGCTGCAACATCAGGTGATACAGGAGGGGCTGCGATACAAGCTTTTGCTGGAAAAGAACACTCAGATATTTTTATTTTATTTCCTAAAGGACGTGTATCACCTGTTCAACAACGACAAATGACAACCAATCAATGTTCAAATGTTCATGCCATTGCCATTGAAGGAAATTTTGATGATTGCCAAGCTCTTGTCAAAGCAATGTTTAATGACCACAATTTTCGTAAAAAAAGAGCGCTTTCAGGTGTTAATTCTATAAATTGGGCGCGTATCATGGCGCAAATTGTTTACTATTTTTCATCTGCACTTTCCTTAGGAGCTCCTGATAGAGCTGTTTCATTTACTGTTCCTACTGGAAATTTTGGTGATATTTTTGCAGGTTATGTCGCAGCCCGTATGGGATTACCCATTGCTCAACTGGTCATCGCAACGAATGATAATGACATCCTTGCACGTACATTGGCAAGTGGTACTTACAAAACACAACCAATAGTTCATACAACATCACCTTCTATGGATATTCAGGTCTCTTCTAATTTTGAACGTTTGCTCTTTGAAAGTGGCAATCGTGATCCAATCTGGATTCGCAATGCAATGAAAAACTTGAAACAATCACGACGTTTTACTCTTAATGAAAAGCAACTCAAAAATATTCGTTCCCTATTTTCCGCTGGGAAAAGTGACATGGCTGCAACAGCTCAAACAATTGATAGTGTCTATAAGGAAAGTGGCTATCTTGTTGATCCACATACAGCTGTCGCTCTTCAAGTAGCGCGTGAAAACAAAAAACCGCATATTCCAATGATCGTCCTTGCCACAGCTCATCCAGCTAAATTTCCTGATACTATTAAAAGTGCTTGTGGCCTTCATGCCCCATGGCCATCTCATCTCAATGATGTAATGAAACGCGAAGAACACTTTATAAGTCTTGCTAATGATGAAAAAATAGTAAAAGATTATATCTCTTTAAAATCGCGTGCATCTTATTAAAGTTAGCTGCATTAATTTAAATCAAGAATATTCTAATACCCTTACAATGAGGTATTTAGCTTATTTAATGGAGTTGTAAATACATGGATGTAGATATATGTCGCCTTAGTAATGGTTTGACTATCGCCACACATACAATGCAACAAATTGATAGTGTTGCCCTCGGAATATGGGTTAAAGTGGGCTCACGCAATGAAACCTCCACACAGCATGGTATTGCTCATCTTCTTGAGCATATGGCTTTTAAAGGAACCGAAAACCGTACTGCTTTTCAAATTGCAACCGATATTGAAGATGTTGGCGGTGAAATCAATGCTACAACCAGTATTGAAACAACAGCTTACTTTGCACGTGTACTTAAAAGCGATATCCCACTTGCTATAGACATTTTAGCCGATATTTTAATGCATTCAAAATTTGACGACGATGAACTAGAACGAGAAAAACAAGTAATCTTTCAGGAAATTGGTGCTGCCCATGACACTCCTGATGATATTGTTTTTGATCACTTTACAGAAACAGCCTTTCGTCATCAATCCCTTGGACGCTCTATTTTAGGAACAGCTAAAACTATTCAATCATTTACATCTACTGATCTCCATGATTTCATCAATAAACAATATAGTGCAGATCGTATGATTGTCGTTGCTGCAGGAGCTGTAAAGCACGAAAGTTTCTTGCGAGAAGTTGAAAGTCGTCTTGGTACTTTTCGCTCCCATTCAACCGCACCTCTTACTAATCTTGCAAATTATGTCGGTGGCGACTTTCGTGAATATCGCGATTTAATGGATACACAAGTTGTTCTAGGGTTTGAAGGGCGTGCTTATCACGCGCGTGATTTTTATGCGGCCCAAATTCTTTCAATCATTCTTGGTGGTGGTATGTCTTCACGTCTTTTTCAAGAGGTAAGAGAGAAACGTGGATTATGCTATTCTATTTATGCTTTTCATTGGGGATTTTCAGATACTGGGCTTTTTGGTGTTCACGCAGCTACCGGACAAGAAGGACTCAAAGAACTTATTCCTGTGATTCTTGATGAACTTTCCAAGGTCAGCAAAAATATTCAAGCCAACGAACTGCAACGAGCACAAACGCAATATCGTGCAAATCTGACAATGTCACAGGAAAATCCCTCTAGTCAAGCACATCTCATTGCTCGCCAAATACTCCTTTATGGTCGACCAATTCCAATATCGGAAACAATTGAACGCCTCAATCTCATCACTCCTAAAAGATTAACTGATTTAGCACATCGTCTTTTTACAAACTCCACTCCAACACTAACTGCTGTCGGACCTGTAGGATCCCTCATAAATTTTGATGATTTAACGTCAACTCTTTCATCCAAGCTAAAGTAAAAAACTTCTTTTCAACACAGCATCACAATAACATACACATATTTTATCGTAAAATTTACCACAAAAGCTCTTCTCATTAAATAAGTTTTGGAAATATTGGGCAAAGAAGCGTACAAAACTACCCAATTCATACTTCATGTGATAAAGATTCTAATAAGTGAAGGTATATCCGTGAAATCTGGAAATTCATGGTTTAACTTTGCCCTTTTAAAATATAAAACTTCATTCGCTTCAGGTTCCATTGAAGCAAATGGGTGTGTGGTCTATTTGTATATAAAATCACATAACTTAAGAAAAAGTGATAACAATTTATTATGTAAATAAATTATAAAAGGTGGACGTTTTTTCTCAAAAGTCGAAATGAAAATTAAACATCCTAAAATATTGAGAGTGGGACATTGTGAAGAGTTTGCGTAAAATAATTGACATCATTTTCATTGTAGTCGTTAGTTCTTTTGTCCATCTTACATCAGCACAAGCAATTGAACCAGTTAAAATTTCTTCTCAAGATGCTGCTCTTGATCTCTCAAAAGCAATTGAAATTCACCATACAAACAACTCTATTTTTCAAACAAGTACAGCACCAGGACCAGATGGTATTGTATGGCGTATTGAAGTGCAGGCAAAAAATGAAAAATTTTCCGGAAATTGGGCAGTTTTTTCTCTTGCAAATCCAACAGATGAACAAGTTGATCGTCTCATCGTTGCCCCCCATTACCGCATGGCACGTTCTGGATTTTTTTGGCCAGACCTTGGATCATCAAGGATTCAATCCATAACGCCAAGCGAAGGTTTTTCCCTCGATCGTCAACTTAGTGCAAACTCTGATATCTTTCGTATTACCCTTAACCCTGGTGCTGTTATTACATTTGTGGCCGAACTTAACTCTGCAAATCTACCGCAAATCTATTTATGGCAACCTGAAGCTTATAAAGATGCAATTAATTCTTATACGCTTTATCATGGTATTCTTCTTGGGATATCAGGTCTCTTAGCGCTTTTGTTAACTGTTCTCTTCGTCGTCCGTGGAACAGGGCTGTTTCCTGCAACAGCGGCAGTTGCTTGGGCAGTGCTTTTTTATATTGGTATTGACTTCAACTTTTTAAATAAATTCTTTGCAGTTACACTCACAACCCAACCAATCTGGCGTGCTGGTACAGAAGTAGCACTTACTGCTACACTCTTCATTTTTCTTTTTACCTATCTCAGCCTTAACCGCTGGCATTATCATTTTAGTTACGGTGCTATCGCTTGGACCATTGCGTTTTGCAGTCTAGGAGCCTTTGCTATTTATGATCCCATCAGAGCAGCTGGAATTGCGCGTTTGTCTTTTGGCCTTACCGCTGTGCTTGGTATAATATTAATCATCTATTTCTCAATCAGAAGCTATGACCGCGCCATTATGCTTATTCCAACATGGTTGCTCATTAGCTTTTGGTGCGTTGGAGCCTATGCCTGCATAGCTGGACATTTAAACAATGATATTATCCAGCCAGCATTAGCGGGGGGATTAGTGCTCATTGTTCTTCTCATAAGCTTTACTGTCCTGCAACAAACTTTTTCTAATGACGCTTTCCATGAAGGAATATTTTCCGACCTTGAACAACAAGTACTCGCAGCAAAGGGAGCTGGAAATATTATTTGGGATTGGAATATTGAGCGTGACCGTATTGTTGTACATCCAAACATGGCAACCCTTTTTGGTACTGAAATTCATAACCTCAATGGACCTATGCGCAACTGGATTTCAGCCTTGCACCATGATGATCGTGAACGCTTTCAAGCCGTATTGGATATCATTCTTAAAAATAAAAAAGGGCGCATTGATCAAATTTTTCGGCTTTCTTCCGGTGGTGGTTATTATCATTGGTTTTCTCTTCGTGCACGTCCGGCTATGCAAAAAGATGGAAAAATCACACGTGTCATTGGAACCATTGTCAATATTACTAACCATAAAAAATCCGAAGAACGCTTATTGCATGATGCAATCCACGACAGCTTAACCGGACTTCCTAACCAACAAATTTTCTTTGATAGACTACAAAATTATACCTCTTTAGCGAAAGCAAATATCAAAATTAGACCGACTGTCTTTATGATTGATTTTGACAATTTTCGCCAAATTAATCGCAAATTAGGCATAGCAGTTGGGGATACTGTACTGCTTATAATCGCACGTCGTTTAAATCGTCTTATTAACTTTCAAGACACCTTATCGCGTCTTTCAGCAGACCGCTTTGCAATTATTTTACTCAGTGAAACCGAACCACAAAAAATTGCAGCATTTGCAGATCATTTGCACAAAACAATTTCAGCACCTATTTCACTTTCAGAAAATAAAATAATCCTTTCAACCTCTATCGGATTGGTTACATGGAGTGAAAGCCGATCGACGGCTAAAGATATTTTTAATGATAGTGAGTTAGCGATGATTCGCGCAAAACAAATGGGTGGGAACCATATTGAACCTTTTCGTCCTAATTTTCGCACTTTGGGTCTCGAACATAATACTCTGGAGAAAGATGTTCGTTATGCCATAAAACGTAATGAGATGAAAATCCTCTACCATCCTATTCTTAATTTATCAGACGGACATATTATTGGTTTTGAAACAATTGTAGAATGGCATCATCCCACTTATGGAAATTTAAATGTCTCTGATTTCATAAAAATCGTAGAAAATGAACAAATTGTTATGGATTTGTCACAATTTATCATCGATAATGCCATTATTGATCTTATAAATGTACAAGAAAAGTTTTCCCAACAATCTTTCTTTATTTCAATTAATTTACCAAGCGCAGAAATGATTCATCCTCGTTTTATCAGTCAATTGCGTGCCGCTTTGCTTCGCCATCCGCTCCACAAAGGGCGTCTGATGATTGAAATATCTGAATTTGTCTTAAGAAATAATCCTGAACAATCAGCGCACTTTCTTGAACAAATTAAAACACTTGGAATGAATCTCGCACTCGATAATTTTGGAACAGGTTATTCGTCTCTGACCTATCTCGTACGTTATCCATTTGATATGGTTAAACTTGATCGTTCACTTATCTCAATCGACTCTCTTAAGAAGAAAATTGTTCTAAAGTCTATCATTAATATGGCAACAGATCTTAATTTGCAAATTATCGCAGAAGGTGTTGAAAATGAAAAAGAAGCAATCTTCCTCCGTCAAGAAGGCTGTAAATATGTTCAAAGTACACTTGTGACAAAACCGATTGCCATAGAAGAATTAATTACGCTCGTTCAGAGCCATTTCCCTTATAAAATAAAAACATAAGGGATAAAATAACGTGTAAAGTTAAAAAGCTTAGAAAAAACTCTACGCGTGTCCCATTTCAGAAGCAAGATAAGTTGGATCGATACCCATGCGTGTTAAACTTTTATCATATTTGCAGCTTAAATCGCTTTCAAAAAGAAAACTAGGTGATGTAGAACTGATTAGCCACCCATTTGTAGAAATTTCTGCCTCAAGTTGCCCCGCTTTCCATCCAGCATAGCCTAATGCGACCAGTGCATGTTGCGGACCTTGTTCGCAACTGATCGCTTTTAATATATCAATTGTCGCAGTAAAACAGATCTTATCTGCAATAAAAACAGTTTCTTCACAAGCATAATCATCTGAATGAAGAACAAAACCACGCGAAGTATCAACAGGACCACCATAGCGAACTGGAAACTGTTTTATTGGTTCAGAAAGACTTTTTTTTTGGCCACTGTCTATGATTCCTAAGTGAAGCAAAAGCTCTGGAAAATCAATATGATGCAATTGATTGAGAATGATGCCCATCGCACCGGCATCAGAATGCGCACAAATATAAATAACAGAACGAATAAAGCGTTTGTCATTCATCCCAGGCATTGCTATGAGTAATTGTCCACCTAAAAAGCCATTACACCGCTTCATTAATCTGTTATTCTCCATAATTTACATGATAAAAGTTTGTTCATTTAGCACACTAGGAAAATAAAACTCCAATGAAAAAAAGTTATATATTTACAAATTTACAAAATATCGCAACTTTCTTTTATAAAAAGCTTTTAGTTACTTTAAGCTTAACATTCATAGTTTTAGAATTACTTAACATTCCTGTAAATGCTCAAACAGAACAAAAACTCCAGCTTTTCGCAACATCTTGGTATGAATCAGATGGTGGTCGTATCCGATTAGCGATCACTGAACCTTCTCTTTCTGGAATAAGAGAAGGCATTATTGAAATTGAGCTTAAACCAGGATGGAAAACTTACTGGCGTAATCCAGGTAATTCTGGCATGGCACCATTTTTTAATTTCAACCAACAGACTTCTTATGAAATCTTTTATCCTACTCCACAGCTTTTTGAAACAGAAAATGATTGGTCATTAGGTTATAAAGATAAAGTAATATTGCCCTTCAATCTTTCTAGTTCAAGCAAAAATTTAAGTGGTGCTTTCACTCTTGGATTATGTCACAAAATCTGTCTTCCATTTACTGTTAACTTTGATTTTTCGCCATCTGCTCTTAAAAATAAACAGCTTCCTGCTTCCTTCTTAAAAAAGGCGCAAGATTCTTTGCCACGCATGGCGCAGAATGCACTAAAAATAAGTGCCGAAAAAAATAACAGTACCCTTCTTATAAAAATACAAAATAATAACAAAACCACTCCTTCCTCTCTCTTTTTAGATGGAGGAGAAATGCAAATTGGAGCAGCAAGAAAAGTCAGTGATAACGCAGAATATACACTCTTTAATGCTCCACTCTATTTCGCACCAGAAGAAATAAACCAAAAAATTTTTTATACAGTTTCTTTTAAAGATCACGCCTTAAGTGGAACATTCATATTCCATACGCAGCCAACCCCTCTTGCGTCTCCGTGATAAAAGAAAAAGCTCTCAAACAGCAATTATGCTGGAAAACGTCCATTTTCACGATATTGAGTAATTGCTTTGCGAGCAAGGGCATCTGCGCGTTCATTTTCTGGATGTCCCGCATGCCCTTTTACCCAGTGCCATCTAACTGTATGACAAGAACTAGCATCCTCAAGAGCTTGCCATAGCTCCATATTTTTAACAGGATTTTTTGATGCGGTGCGCCAATTATTCTTTTTCCAATCTTCAATCCACTTAGATATACCGTTACGTACATAAACTGAGTCTGTATAAAGATCGACCAAACAGGGCTCTTTAAGCACCTTTAATGCACAAATTGCCGCCATGAGTTCCATTTGATTGTTTGTCGTATGGACCTTACCGCCATAAAGCTCCCGTTCATGACCATTCCAGCGTAAAATTGCCCCCCACCCTCCAATTCCAGGATTCCCTGAGCAAGCACCATCTGTATAAATTTCAACGACTTTTTGTTGAGTTGCCATAAAATTTAAAAACCTAATTCACTTAGCGAATTTACATTACTGAAAAAACAAAGCTTGTGCCAATACTCCCATGGATCTTTCTTAATAACAAAGCTATTAGGCGGTGTATTAAACCAATCATATAGACGTGTGAGTAAGAAACGTAGAGACGCACCACGAGCTAATAAAACCATCTTGTCCAATTCTAAAGGGATCAATGGTCTTATTTTTTGATAATTTTCCAATAACTTACGTGCTTTGGTAAGATTATAGGAATGATCAGGCTCAAAGCACCAAGCATTTAAACAGATCGCTAAATCATAAGCAAAAAAGTCATTACAAGCAAAATAGAAATCTATCATCCCAGAAAGACGATGATTCACAAAAAAAACGTTATCATTAAATAAATCTGCATGAATAATGCCTATTGGTAAATTGAACGGCCAATTTTCCTGTAAAAAAGCCAATTCCAACTCAATTTTTTGTCCAAATTCTTTTAACAATGCATCTTCTTTGGTTTGACAACGTTGCCACAATACCTGCCAATCCATAACAGAAAGAGTATTTTTACGACTGAGTGTAAAATCCTGTCCTGCTAAATGTAATTGTGCTAACCCCATCCCCACTTCGCCACAATGATCTATGTTGGGCTGGCGGATCCACTCTCCTTCCAGAAAAGTAATAATAGCAGCAGGACGTCCTGCTAATTCACAGATCATCATTCCATCATTTTGAATAACAGGTTTAGGACAAGGAATTCCACGTTGTCCTAAATGCTGCATCAAGCGACAAAAAAAAGGTAAATCATCTTTTGAAATACGCTTTTCATAAAGTGTTAAAATAAATCGCCCTTGTGTTGTCTCTAACATAAAATTGGAATTTTCAATCCCCTCTTCTATACCTTGATAAGACAAAAGTGATCCTATTGCATAACGTGTTAAAAACACTTTTAAATCATTTGGGTGAATATCTGTATAAACGGCCATTATTCTGCTTTCGTTGTAGACATGTCTGTATTCTGATTTTCATTTTTTGCATTATTTGCTTGACCATTGACGAAAGCCATATCTTGAGACGTTAAAATGACGTCACGTAATTCGCGACTCACTAAAAATTTTTCCGTTTCTACCGCTGTTTCAGCTAATTCTATTGTGACATCATAACGCTCACGAAACGCTGAAATAATTTCATCAATAATAATTTCAGGAGCCGAAGCCCCTGCTGAAAGACTGACAATAGAAAGAGATTTTAGGTTTTCAAAATTAATTTCATCAGCGCGCTGAACTAAAATAGCTTGTCGCGCACCAGACTTTTCGGCAACCTCTACTAAACGTCGTGAATTAGAAGAGTTTGGTGCTCCAACAATCAAAAACAAATCACTCCCCTTTGCCGCTGCTTTAACCGCATCTTGTCGATTCGTTGTAGCATAGCAAATTGATTCAGCCGCTGGGGCTGCTAATGTAGGAAAACGTTGTTGTAATATATCGATAATTCCTGCAGTATCTTCAACAGAAAGCGTTGTTTGTGTAACAAATCCTAATTTATCTGGATCATTGGGTTGATAATGCAAAGCATCTTCTATCGTTTCAATAAGCGTCACAACCCCTTCTTCAAGCTGTCCCATTGTCCCTATCACCTCAGGATGACCAGCATGACCAATCAATATAACATGACGACCATGACGTTGATGTCGTATCGCTTGTTTATGAACTTTCGAGACCAAAGGACATGTTGCGTCGAGATAAAACAAATTATAGCATCGTGCTTCTTCTGAAACAGATTTTGGTACACCATGAGCAGAAAAAACAACTGGTTGATTGCGATGTTCTTCTGGAATCTCATTAAGTTCTTCGACAAAAACAGCACCCCGTTGCTGTAATCCCTCAACCACGTAGCGGTTGTGTACAATTTCATGACGAACATATACTGGAACACCATATTTTTTTAATGCAAGCAGAACAATCTGGATAGCACGATCAACCCCTGCACAAAATCCACGTGGACCACAAAGACGTATCGTTAAAGGGGGAAGTCCAGACATAAATCATCCTTAATCTCTATAGCTTTATCATATTCAAACAACCTATCATTATACATGAATAAGCAATGTAAAAAACGCGCAATATCATCTTTTGCATAAGAACACACTCTATCGTATTTTCTTACAGCATTTTCTTGAAGAAAAGCTCTTTTAAAATTTGCTCTTTCATTTTACGCGACTAAAGAGCGATAAAATACCAAACAAGAGATTCAATCAAAAGAATTCCAAAGATAGCTGCCAAATAAAGTAATGAAAAGAAAAACGTTTTTTTGGCCATCAAAATAGTTTCATTATGTGTATCAGCTTTCCATAAACGATAGGCAAAATAAATAAAGATAATGCTTAAAATTGTTGAAAAAATACCATAAAAAATTCCGCCAAGACCAGTAAAACACGGAGCAGCAGCGCATAATGCCATCAAAACAGTATAAAATAAAATCTGTTTTTTTGTTGAATGCTCACCTCGTACATTAGGCATCATAGGGATACCTGCAGCCTCATAATCAAGAGATGAAAATAAAGAAAGAGCCCAAAAGTGAGGAGGGGTCCACATAAAAATGATTAAAAATAATAAAAAGCTATCAATACTCACTGTCCCTGTTGTCACGGCCCATCCAATCATTGGTGGAAAAGCCCCAGAAGCACCACCAATAACAATATTTTGTGGTGTGATACGCTTTAACCAAATTGTATAGATAACGACATAAAAGAAAATCGTAAACGCAAGAAAAAATGCCGCAAACCAATTAATGAAGCTCCCCATAACCAATACCGAGAGCATAGAAAGAACCATGCCAAAAATAAATGCCTTTTGGGAGCTGATTTTACCCATGGGAATAGGACGCTTTTTAGTCCGTTCCATCACAGCATCAATGTCAGCATCATACCACATATTCAATGCTCCCGCACCACCACCGCCAACAGCAATACATAAAATTGCTAAAAAACCATACAACGGATTGATAGGAACAGGCGATACAAGCAAACCAACCAGAGCCGTAAAAACCACAAGAGACATAACACGTGGCTTTAATAATGTGATGTAATCACCAATACCGGATTTTGGTGGCGTTGATTTACCATTCACAACAGATAACTCTTCTGAAACTGACATTCCACTCAAAGCCCTTTTCCATTTCTGTCATTCACAAACCCAATATTATCTGACAAATATTATCTAGCGTATGGAAATGACCAATTAAGACCAATCGTATTTTTGAGAAAATATGAAATATCTCTTTCGCACGTATCCCCTAAAAGTAAATGGAAATATTGGCAATAAAAATACATTTTTTCAATCAACGTTCTCTCCACATTACAAATGTATCATAAAAATATATCATATGAATTAATATATTTGGGTAAATACTGATTTTGTGTTATAGTTTTTTATGGGGAGTTCATTTTTTTATGTAAATCTATGCATGGTTGTGGGTGTTGAGTCGGATAGGATTTTCTGTGATACTTTATAAATTACTCAAAAAAACTTTTTTTATTGGTGCTGTTCTTTACACACTTTATAGTAGTTTTATCAGTCATGCATTTGCACAAACACCCTATGCACAAGATGTCCCTGCTCCACAAACCTATGGTGCATGGACAAAAGTGTGTTCTCTACCACCAGGTACACCTAACATGCAGTGTGAAGTTGTACAAAACGTTCACACACAAGGGCGTCAAGATATTACCTTGCGTGTTACATTTTATAAACTTCCTCAAAAGCAAGGTGCCTTGATGCGTGTTTTTGTTCCGATTCGCGTTGAATTACGTCCTGGCGTTGGAATTAAAATTGACGATAAAAATATGGGCAGAATGGAATATCGTCGTTGTCTTGGTGATAATTGTGTTGCTGAAGCCTTTCTTAAAGAAGACATATTGCAGCTCTTTTTAAAAGGAAAAATGGCAACCTATTTTATCTTTACAACTCCTGAACAAGGGATTGGAGGTTTTGTTGACCTTCATGGTCTTGGCGACGCCTATGCAACCTTACCGACATGAATGAAATCAATACATTTTAAACAATCAAAATCTCATCGTATATTTTGAAAGATTCTTAAAATTAGATTGATAAAAATCTTCTAAGCCCCCATAAAAATAGGATAATTCTTATGAAATCGCTGATTGATCATTTTGATATTGCTTCCTCTAAAGTGCAATCACTTATACAGGAAACACTTCATCATGCTGATGATGGTGAGCTTTACCTTGAGTATACAGAAAGCGAAGCTCTTTTATTTGATAATGGACAGCTTAAAAACGGCTCATTTCATCAAGATATGGGATTTGGACTACGCGTTGTTGCTGGAGAGGCTACTGGATATGCTCACTCTAGTGAGTTATCAGCTGCTGCACTCAAACGTGCCAGTGAAGCTGCTAAAGCTGTTACCTATAATAATCATGCAGGGACTTATAGCATAGCACCTCAACAAACAAACAAAAGACTTTATCAACCGCATAATCCCCTTGATTCTCCATCATTTGAAGAAAAAAGTGCTCTTTTGCAAAAAATTGATGCCTATTTACGTGCTAAAAATGATAAATTGCATCAGGTGACTGTTTCTCTTTCCGGCTCGCTACAACATGTTGAAATTTTACGTGCAGATGGTTATTTGGTTCGTGATATTCGTCCCCTTGTGCGACTTTCTATATCTGTGGTCGCAGCTGAAGGCAATCGACGTGAAAATGGTTTTTATGGATGTGGAGGGAGACAAGCATTTAACCAATTTATTCATGAAGACAATTGGAAAAAAGCTGCAGATGAAGCCTTACGTATGGCTTTAACAAATTTAGAAGCAGAAGCAGCGCCAGCAGGAACATTTGATGTTGTTTTAGCCAATGGATGGCCCGGTGTTATGCTTCATGAAGCCGTAGGTCATGGATTGGAAGGTGACTTTAACCGCAAAAAAACTTCTGCTTTTGCTGGACTTCTTGGCCAACAAGTTGCCGCAAAAGGTGTTACAGTTGTTGATGATGGTACAATTCCCGAATGCCGTGGTTCACTTACTGTTGATGATGAAGGAACCCCATCAGGATATAATGTTCTTATTGAAGATGGAAAACTCGTTGGCTTTATGCAAGACAGACTAAATGCTCGACTTATGGGGGTTAATCCAACTGGAAATGGACGGCGTGAATCCTATGCACATGCACCAATGCCGCGGATGACTAATACGATCATGCTAGGAGGCGATAAAACACCTGAAGAAATTCTATCATCATTCAAAAACGGTATCTACGCTGTTTCATTTGGCGGAGGACAAGTTGATATCACTTCTGGAAAGTTCGTCTTTGAATGTACTGAAGCTTACAGAGTAGAAAATGGTAAAATTTTAGCGCCTATTAAAGGTGCAACCCTTATCGGTAATGGACCAGATGCCATGAAACGTATTACAATGATTGGCAATGATAGCAAACTTGATAATGGTATTGGCATGTGCGGAAAAGCAGGGCAAAATGTCCCTGTTGGTGTTGGTCAACCTCATCTTCGAATCAATAATATGACAATCGGTGGAACTGCGCTTATAGAGGAATAAGCTTGCTCATTCCTTCCCAGTATTGCCTCCTTCTCGTCTATTACGACCATTTTGTGAGGGGGATGTTACAATGAATTGATTTATAAAGATAATCTAGCGTTATTCATATTTTATTAGAACCTTGAATACCGTAAGATTCTCTCATTTTAAATCTGTGTCTGTTGGATCAATCAAAATCATTCGTTTATACGTTACAGGCGGGGAGAGTTATATGGATAAAAACTGTACAAGAAAGAACTAAAGATTCCTCTTATGGGCCGTCTCAAGTACCAAGAGTTTTAAGAAACATTAGGGAATGGCAAATATAACGACGGCACAGGCTTATTCAGACACATCTTCTTCGTAATACATTAGTCTTTTGTGGTTTTTTTGTGTGGAGTAACTTGTCTTTTATATTTCATAATAAAAAAGCTTAAAAGAAAAAAACACTTTCTACATTCAGTGCTCTTAACTCAACGAGAAAAAGATTATTATTATAGATAAATTTTGGAGAGATTTTATAATAATACACAGGTCAACTTTTAAAAAATCTTCATAGCATTAAAAAAAATTAGGCTAAAGTTTCCAACCTTTCTTTTTTTTCTTTTTGCTCAAAACAGCAACAATTTCGACATGTGGTGACCATAAAAATTGATCAATCGGTATGATTTTTTCTACTGTATACCCCCCTGCAACAAGAAGAGATAAATCACGAGCAAATGTAGTAGGATTACAAGAAATTGCCACAACACGTGATACTGTTGTCTTCGCTAATTCACGTACTTGTTGCTCTGCACCAGCACGGGGAGGATCAAAAACAACACTCTCAAAACATTCAAGTTCCTTTACAGAAAGGGGATGTCGGAAAAGATCACGTTTTTCACAAGTGAACGTTTTTAAACCAGTCGCGAAACGTGCTGCTGTATTTAGATTTCTTAATGCATCTTCATTATTTTCTACTGCATGAACATTCATCTTTTTTGCCATACGCAAGGTAAATGTTCCTACCCCTGAAAACAAATCAACAGCATTCTTTACTTTTTTAAAATGAGTCAAAATAATATTGCCCATTATATTTTCAGCTTCACAAGTTGCTTGCAGAAAACCACCAGAAGGAAATTCAACACGGACATCTCCAAAGTAAATCTCTGGTTTTTCTCGTTCAACCAAAACTTCACCGTCAACAGATAAACGTATAATCCCATATGAAAGAGCAGCACTGATCATTTTCTGACGAAGTGATTCATGGTGTATAATGCAACCGCTTAAAGCAACATCTAAACCATTTTCAACACATGTTATCGTAACATGAAACCGTTTGGCAGAGCTGCTTAGAAAAGCACAGAGCTCTCTAATATTATGCAACTGAGAAATAAGCTCTGGACGGCTTACTGGACATTCCTCAAGAGCTACAATCTCATGAGAGAGATAACGGTTAAAACCAACTTTTTGCCCCTGTGGGGTCATAGATGCTGTTAGAGTAATCCGCCGTCGGCTATAAGGTTTACATTCTATTAAAGGCGCAACAACATTATTAAGTCCATACTTTTTAAGCGCATCAACAACCAATTGTTGTTTCCATACGCGATAAGCATCCATATGCCAATGCTGAAGAGTACACCCTCCACATTCTCCAAAATGCTGACAAAGAGTATCAATGCGTTCTAATGATTTTTCTTTTAATGCTATATATGTTGCATATTTTCCATGAACAGTAATTTCAGCACACTCTCCTGGTAAAGTAAAAGGAACAGAAACGAAGCCGTGAGACGTCTTAGCAGTACCATAACCATTTGCTCCGATATGATCGATTATGACATTGTCATTCACTCTTGTTTTTCTCCGAATAGTAAATATTCCACGTTGCCATCACCACCTGTAATAGGGGAAGAAATTAAACTTTTTGCACTCCACCCTGTTTGTGTATTTAACCAAACAAAAAGCGCCTCAGCAATTTTTTTAGCACTTGATGGACTTAATATTCCTCCCTTACTAAAGTGTTTACGACCAACCTCAAACTGAGGCTTTACCAGTAAAACAGCTTGGGCTCCCTTCTTGGCTAAAGACAACACGGGAGGCAATGCAAGTTTGAGCGAAATAAAGCTAACATCTGAAACGATAAGATCAATTTCTCGCCCACCTAAATGTTCCTGTTTAAAATCTCTGACATTCAAGCCTTCTAATAACGTTATAGCACTGTTGCCCAATAAACGTTTATCAAATTGATGATGCCCAACATCAACGGCAATGACATGATCTGCTCCACGCTCTAAGAGAACTTGCGTAAAACCACCTGTTGATGCACCAACATCAATGGCTGTCACTTTATCTGTTATAATTGGAAATGCATCAAGTGCAGCAATCAATTTTAACGCTGCCCGAGAAACATAATTCTGTGCTGGATCACAAACGGTAATCTCTGCATCATCAAAAACGATTTGCCCAGCTTTAAAAACGATTTCTCCGTTAACTTTAACAGTTTGGCGCATAATTGCATCACGTGCGCGTGAACGTGTCGTAAAAAAGTTTTTTTCAACTAAAAAAATATCGAGTCTTTTTCTGGAAGCCATCTCATACTCGAATTTTCTATTCTGTTCGAATCTCGCGTCCCAAAACAGCAAAAACCGTGCTTAAAATACCCATAGCGTCAAGTCCGACACGTGAAAGAACTTTTTCTGGTGAACCATGATTCAAATATTCATCAGGAAATTTTAGTGTACGAACTTTCAAACCATGCTCTAAGAGCCCTTCTTGCGCTAAAAATTGTAATATGTGCGCTCCAAATCCACCGATTGCCCCTTCTTCAATTGTCACCAATACCTCATGCTCACGTGCCAAACGACGCATCAAATCCTTATCTAAAGGTTTTGCAAACCGTGCATCTGCAACCGTTGTAGACAATCCTTCAGCCTCCAACGCATCAGCAGCTTGCAACACTTCTGACATCCGCGTTCCAAAACAAACCAAAGCGATTCTATTTCCTTCACGCAGAACGCGCCCTTTTCCAATTTCTAATAACTCACCACGTTGCGGTAAATCTATACCAATCCCCTCACCACGCGGATAACGAAAAGAAATTGGTCCCTGATCATAAGCTGCAGCTGTACGCACCATATGCATCAGTTCAAGCTCATCAGAAGGTGCCATAACAACAAAGTCAGGAAGAGTGGCCAAAAAAACAATATCAAAACTTCCAGCATGTGTTGCACCATCTGCCCCCACAAAACCTGCTCGGTCAATAGCAAAACGTACCGGTAATTTTTGAATTGATACATCATGAACAATTTGATCATAAGCACGCTGTAAAAAAGTAGAATAAATTGCAACAAAAGGCTTATACCCTTCACAAGCAAGTCCTGCCGCAAAAGTTACGGCATGTTGCTCAGCGATACCAACATCAAACATTTTTTCAGGAAATTTTTTCGCAAAAGAATCAAGACCTGTCCCTGTTGGCATCGCTGCTGTTATGCCAACAATCTTATCATCATGGCGAGCTTCTTCTATTAAAGCTTTAGAAAATACCTTGGTATAGGATAGAATATTACTTGATGCTTTTACCTGTTTTCCTGTCGTGACATCAAAACGATTAACACCATGATATTTATCAGACGAGGCCTCTGCAGGTGGATATCCCTTTCCCTTATGGGTTACAACATGCACCAAAACAGGACCATTAGGATATTCACGAACATTTTTAAAAACAGGCAATAAATGCCCCAAATTGTGCCCATCTATGGGGCCAACATAATAAAAGCCAAGCTCATCAAATAAAGTTCCCCCAACCAAAAGGCCACGCGCAAATTCCTCTGAACGACGGGCTTTATCCAAAAAAAACTTTGGCAATTTTTCGCTCAACATCTTTACGCGTTCACGCAAATGACGATAAGAAGGACGAGACACTAATCGTGCAAGATGTGCACTCATAGCACCTGTAGGTGGTGCTATAGACATATCGTTATCATTAAGAACAACAATCAAGCGTGCATTCAAAGCACCAGCGTTGTTCATTGCTTCATAAGCCATGCCCGCTGACATTGCACCATCACCAATGACAGTTATGATATTGCGTCTTGTCTCTGCTTTCAAAGCACTTGCCACCGCCATACCAAGCCCCGCTGAAATAGAAGTAGACGAATGCCCCGCTCCAAATGGATCATACACACTTTCTGAACGTTTTGTAAAACCAGATAATCCGCCCTCTTGACGTAATGTGCGAATTTTTTCTCTACGCCCCGTTAAAATCTTGTGTGGATAGGTTTGATGACCAACATCCCAAATAATCCTATCCTCTGGTGTATTAAAAATATAATGTAATGCAACAGTGAGCTCAACAACACCAAGTCCCGCCCCAAGATGACCACCTGTTACAGAAACCGCATCAATTGTTGCGGTCCGCAACTCATCAGCCAACTGTACCAAATCAGACTCAGGCAATGCCCGCAAATCTTGCGGAAAACAAACACGGTCAAGCAATGGTGTTAAGACCTGAGACAAAAAAAATCCTTTCTATTATCTTAACTCAAGAAAACACAATGATAAAAATATATCTTCTCTACTCTTTTATTTACAGTTTTGCATCTTTTTTACTGAAAAATGCTCTTTTCTATTTGAGATGAGCTATAATTTCCTCATTTTTAACTTATTTTATAAAAAAGAAATCAATAAAACTTTCTATTTATAAACTAAGGTTATTGCTTCTCTTAAGTCCCACAATAAATATCCAAAAAGATTTAAATTATTTAGCATCAAGTGGTTCCACTCCTTCTGGAGAACCTTCTTCTGAAAGCTGGATTTTTTCAACTTTAGCTTCAGCAACTCTTAAGAGTTTTTCACAATGCTTTTTAAGCGCTTCACCGCGTTCATAAATATCAATGGATTGTTCCAAAGGCACATCGCCACGTTCCAAATTTTCGACAATAACTTCAAGTTGCTTAAGCGCTTGCTCAAAGCTTAAGGTCGTAATATCCCCCTCTTGTATCTCTTTTTTCATATGAACCTCAAAAAATATCTGTTCTGGATATACGAACTCCAAAACCTTCCAAACCTACATAATGATGCTCTTTAGAAGCATAAACAATAACAGAGCCTATTCCTAAATATTTTAAAATTTGTGATCCTAAACCAATTTTGCGCCATTCTTCTTCGCGTTCAATCGCCTGCACATGGTTTTCTGAACTGTTTCTTGTCATGTTTTGAATACCAACAGTTGATTGTATAACAGATCCTTCACGCAAATAAATAAATACGCCACGTTTTTCTTTTTCCATCATACGCTGCATCATCACCATAATATCTGAAGTTTGACAAAAAACGTCACTTATAATGTTTTCATGATGTAAATGCACAGGAATATTCTCACCCTCACGGACATCACCAAAAACAATTGCAATATGCTGAACGACTTCCCAAGGGAGTTGATAACTTTGAACAATAGCGGGACCTACAGATGTTTCAATAAGCATTTCTCCAACATGCTTGATCAATATTTCCTTACGTTGGCGGTAAGAAATTAAATCTGCAACCGTTATAATATGCAACCGATGTTCTTGCGCAAATTTCATAATCTGATCGCCATGTTTAACGCTTCCATCATCATTGACTAATTCACCGATAACACCAACCGGCGGCAAATTAGATAATTTACATAAATCAACAGCGGCCTCCGTGTGACCTGAACGCATGAGCACCCCCCCTTCATGCGCAATTAAAGGAAAAACATGCCCTGGACGAACAAAATCATCCGCACTTGCATTTGAATTCGCAAGATTACGTACAGCTAATGTACGGTCATGCGCTGAAATTCCTGTTGTTATGCCGTGTTTAAAATCAACAGTAACCGTAAATTGCGTCCCATGTGCAGAGTTATTATCTGGTACCATAGGAGAAAGATTAAACCGTTTTGCTTCTTTTTTTGGCATAGGTGTGCACACAATACCTGTTGTGTGACGAAGAATAAACGCCATCTTTTCTTCTGTACAATGCGCTGCAGCAACAGTTAAATCACCCTCATTTTCACGGTCATCATCATCTGTCACCACAACAATTTCACCGCGTTCAAAAGCTTTAAGTGCAGAAACAATTTTTTTTTCATCATACGCCATTGTTCACCTTTTCAATCACCCAACTTGACCGCGATGTCTTAGATAATGGTCAGCAATAGCACAAGCAACCATCGCCTCACCAACAGGAACGGCACGAATCCCAACACATGGATCATGACGTCCCTTTGTTATAACGTCTATATCATGACCATCAACATCAATGGAACGACGAGGTGTTAAAATTGATGAAGTAGGCTTTACAGCAAAACGTGCAACAATTGGCTGTCCACTCGATATTCCCCCTAAAATACCACCAGCATGATTGGATAAAAAAAGCGGTTTTCCATCATTTCCCATTCGCATTTCATCGGCATTTTCTTCTCCCCTCAAGCGGGCTGCCGCAAAACCATCACCAATTTCCACACCTTTTACCGCATTAATCGACATAAGTAACGAGGCAATATCTTGATCAAGCTTTGCGTAAATAGGGGCTCCTAAACCTGCCGGAACATTTTCTGCAACGATCTCAACAACCGCACCAACAGATGTCCCCTCTTTACGGAGTTTACTGATATAGTCACTAAAAATGTGAACCATCTCTGCATCAGCTGTAAAAAAAGGATTATTATCAACCTCTGACCAATCCCAACGATCACGATTAATATTATGAGGACCAATTGCTATCACTGCTCCTCGTACAATCAAACCAGGAACGATTTTACGAGCAAATGCACCTGCTGCAACACGTGCTGCCGTCTCCCGTGCCGAAGCACGTCCCCCGCCTCGAAAATCACGAATGCCATATTTAATATCATAAGTATAATCCGCATGTCCTGGACGATACTGATGAGCAATTGCTCCATAATCTTGAGAGCGTTGATCTGTGTTTCGAATCAACAGAGAAATTGGTGTACCTGTTGTCACCAATGTCGTTCCATCGTCTTGAACAACAACTCCTGAAAGGACCTCTACTTCATCTGGTTCTCGGCGCTGCGTTGTATATTTTGATTGTCCTGGCTTGCGTTTATCAAGATAAGCTTGAACTTCTGCAAGAGTAAAAATAATTCCAGGTGGACAACCATCAATGACACAACCAAGAGCAGCACCATGACTTTCACCCCATGTTGTTACACGAAACAAATGACCAAATGTATTATGCGACATGAAAAAAGATCCATTTCTCTGTCAAATATATACAACGATAACGTATGTTGTGTGCTATACACAAGACAACTCTTTTCTCCCAAATACTCTTGGACACCTTAAATTTGGTCAAATTACTGCTGTCTAATAAAATCTTATAAACCAAACTTTATTCTTTAACGACAGAAATGTCTGGGGCATCAACTGCTTTCATACCTATGATATTATAACCCGAATCGACATGATGGACTTCACCGGTAACAGAACGAGACAAATCTGAAAGAAAATAAAGCGCAGAATCACCAACCTCTTCAATTGTTACCGTACGACGTAATGGAGCATTATATTCATTCCATTTTAAAATATAACGAAAATCACCAATACCAGAAGCCGCTAACGTTTTAATTGGTCCAGCAGATATAGCATTAACACGAATATTTTGGGGACCTAAATCTACCGCTAAATATTTCACGCTCGCTTCAAGAGCGGCTTTGGCAACGCCCATTACATTATAATTGGGAACAACCTTTTCTGCACCATAATAGGTTAGTGTCAAGATTGAACCACCATCTGGCATCAATTTTTCTGCACGCTTCGTTAGAGCTGTTAGGGAATAAACGGAAATATTCATCGTCATCATAAAATTTGATTCGCTGATATCAATATAACGACCACTTAATTCATCTTTATCAGAAAAACCAATAGCATGAACTAAAAAATCAAGCTTTCCCCATTTCTTCTCTATTTCTCTAAAGACCGTATCAATAGAGACACTGTCAGAAACATCACAATGTCCACAAACAAATCCCTTTAATTCTTCAGCCAAAGGCTCGACACGCTTTTTCATTGCTTCACCCTGATAGGTAAAAGCAAGCTCTGCCCCTGCGCTACTTGCCGCTTTAGCGATTCCCCAAGCGATGGAGCGATTATTGGCCAACCCCAAAATTAAACCACGCTTACCGTACAATAAACCATTACCCTTAGCCATCAGCACTGCCCCATTGTTACTTAAAATTAGTATTATTCACCTGCCTATGACACAGGTCAACTTTTTCTTCAAGCAATTGGTTTAAAATCAAACAAAAACTACGCTTTTATATATAAAATTTTTAAAATTAATCTTGTTGCATTTGCAAAAACTGTTCTAGTGCGGCGGCATTTTCATCTCCCGGCAACATAATGCGAACATGCACATAAAGATCATCTCTTGTACCATTTTTTAAACGAAGCCCTTTCCCTTTCAACCGTAAAACGCGATCAGAACTTGACCACGCAGGAATCGTTAAAACCACACGCCCCTCCAACGTCTCAACTTCTTCTTTTGCTCCCAAAACAGCATGTTTAAGAGAAACTGGTAAATCAAGATGGAGTGCTCTTCCTTCAACCCGAAAACGAGGATGTTTTTGAATCTGAATGGTTATCAACGCATCTCCTGCTTGCCCGTGAGGTACCTCTTCTCCCTGACCTTTTAAACGAATAGTCTGTCCGTCTTCAATATAATCTGGAAGTTTAATTTTTAACTTTTTTCCATTTGGAAAAACAGCCTCCACCTTTTCTGCGCCAACCATCTGCTCTAATGTTATGGCAAGATTAGCACGAACATGAGCTCCTTGTTGGGGACGGTTATAGTGTGTGGAATTCGAAAAGCTACCACCTCCTCCAAACAGATCCCGAAAAATATCACTCGCATCAAAACTTGCACCACCTGAAGAGGAAAAATCAAATCCCTTTGCTCTTCCTGAAAAGGGATTTTGTTTATTGTTAAAATTTTCACCAGCACCATAGGCTTGATAAAGCGGTTTTCCTTCCATATCAATTTCACCGCGGTCAAATTGTGCTTTTTTATCTTTATCACCTATAATTTCATAGGCTTGATTAATTTCAGCAAATTTCTCTTTAGCCTTTGTATCATCTTTATTATGGTCTGGATGATATTTCTTCGCTAATCTTCTAAATGCCGATTTAATCTCTTGCGATTTTGCGGTACGTGCCACACCCAGAATCGTGTAGGGATCACGCATATTGCCCTCTTTTCAATTTCTTCGTTTTCAAAATATCAACTGATACGTTGTTCAATATCCCTTATAGCTTCATCAGTCTATTCTAAAGAATAATTTCTTCTTTTCTCTTTATATGTCTATCAATAAACTAAAATACCAGATAAAATGAGACATTTATTTAATATAGCTCCTTGTAGTCTATGCTAAAGTAAAAATAATTAAACTACCATAGAAATACATGATATCATTGGCTTTTTGAAAATAAGAAAAAATAGTACTGTAACTTCTTGATGATAAAGTAAATGAGAAATGCCTCACCCATGCTCACTGATATTTGGAGAAACTATGAGCACAAAAATACCAACAGATGATCATTTTATGAAAATGCAAAAACCTTTTGAACTTTTCGCAAAGTGGCTTGAAGAGGCAACGATAAGTGAAATAAATGATCCGAATGCTATGGCATTAGCAACAGTTGACGAAACAGGACTCCCTAATGTTCGTATGGTTCTCCTCAAAGACTACAGTCCCCAAGGATTCGTCTTCTATACCAATTATGAAAGCTGTAAAGGACAAGAAATTTTAAAATCAATGAAAGCATCCTTAGGTTTTCATTGGAAATCACTCCGTCGTCAAGTCAGAATTAGAGGAATCGTTGAAAAAGTAAGTCAACAGGAAGCCGATGCCTATTTCCAATCGCGACCACGTGGTAGTCGAATTGGTGCATGGGCCTCTAAACAATCTCAACCTTTAGACAATCGTTTTGTGCTCGAAAAAGCAATTGCTCAATATACTGCGCGTTATGCTCTAGGCAATATTCCACGACCACCTTATTGGTCTGGGTTTCGTGTTAAACCCCTTTCTATAGAGTTCTGGTGCGATCGCCCATTTCGTTTACATGATCGTTTGCTTTTTACACGGGATTGTGTTGAACACAGCGATTGGAAAAGACAAAAACTTTATCCCTAATCCTTCAAACTTCATCGTTATGAAGATTTTTTCTTCGCAACAATTAAACAAATATTTTTTATTCGAAAAATTCTAAAAGAAGATGATTTATTCTATTTAAATAGAAGAATTTTATTTTCACTGTAAAGGTTAATTGGTGATATTTTCTACTGTATTGCTTAAAAATAGATTAGCAACAAGCTTATTAAAAAAAAACATACTGTATTCAGTAGAAACTATGATTTTAGCTAACTTATTTTTAGACCGCAGGATAAAATATCATCCATATACCCCCACATACTAAACCAGAAAAAATCACAAAACCAATAAGCGAATTAGATTTGAAAAGCCTGAGGCATTGTGAACTATCATCTATATCAATGACTTTAATTTGAATAAACATATGGATACTTGCCACAAAAATCCCCAAAAAACTAAGAACAGGGACTCCAGCTAAATAAAATGCTAGACTAACGAACATCACAAAACCACCATACAAAAATACTAAAGCACGCTTGGTTGCTTTACCAAAAAGAAGAGCCGTAGAACGGACACCAACAGTAACGTCATCTTCTTTATCTTGATGTGCGTAGATTGTGTCGTATCCTATGGTCCACAAAATTGATCCCACATAAAGCAAGATTGGTGCCCAGCTTAAACTTCCAAAGACAACAGCCCACCCCATTAATGCCCCCCAATTAAATGCAACGCCTAAAAAAAACTGCGGCCAATATGTTACGCGTTTCATAAAAGGATAAAATGCAACAGCTATCAATGACGAAATACCTAGAAAAAAACTAAACCTATTAAATTGTGATAAAACGACTAAACCAACAAAACATTGCACAAGGATAAAAACTCTCGCTTGAAACCGACTCACATGACCTGTTGGCAATGGGCGAGAACGTGTCCTTTCTACCTGAGCATCAATTTTATGGTCAATAAGATCATTCCAAGTACATCCTGCCCCTCGCATAGCAATAGATCCCAGAAAAAAAAGAAAAAGATACCAAACCCAATGAAGAAACATTGATAAAAGAGTATCGTAATGCATGTTATAAGAGAAAAAAGCCATTGTTGTTGACCAAAAACAAGGCCACATCAACAATTGCCAACCGATAGGTCGATCCCAACGCGCCAATTGCGCATAAAACCATAAAGAACGGGGAAGGAAGCTGTAGACCCATTGTTTGGAAGATGCATCCATAACCCGTCCTTGGCTATCATAGGACTGAACATGCGCGATATTTTTATTTTTTTTCATCAAATGATTTACCTTTGGTCTTGCGATAGAGACATTTCATTCTTATGAGAAGAGGATGAGATTAATTATCTTTTATGAGAGGAGCAAGCAATGAATATTCTTCTTATTGGCTCAGGTGGACGAGAACATGCTTTAGCATGGAAAATAGCAGCATCACCACTGCTAACAAAGTTATATTGTGCTCCTGGAAATCCTGCAACAACAGAATTTGGTGAAAATATTAATTTGAACATTGATGACCATCCCCTTGTTATTGATTTTTGTAAGGCACATTCTATTGATCTTGTAATTGTAGGACCAGAAGCACCCTTGGTGGCGGGTATAACAGACTCTCTTAATAGCGCTAACATCTGTGTATTTGGTCCTACTCAAAAAGCTGCTCAACTAGAAGGTTCAAAAGCCTTTACAAAAGATTTATGTCGGAAGAATAACATTCCTACAGGAAGTTACCAATGCTTTAATGATGCCTCTAAAGCTAAAGCTTACATTCAGCAACAAGGTGTTCCCATTGTTATTAAAGCTGATGGCTTAGCAGCTGGCAAAGGTGTCGTGGTTGCAACAACTATGGAAGAAGCGTTTAACGCAGTTGATGCCTGCTTCAAAAGTACATTTGGAGATGCAGGAAACAAAATTGTTGTAGAATCTTTTCTTGAAGGTGAAGAAGCAAGCTTCTTCTGCCTTTGTGATGGTAAAGTTGTTCTTCCTTTTGGATCTGCTCAAGATCATAAACGTGTAGGTGATGGGGATACTGGAGCAAACACCGGTGGTATGGGTGCTTATTCACCAGCGCCCATCATGACCCAAGAAATAGTGAATCGTACTCTCAAAGAAATTGTTGAACCAGCTTTAAAAAGCATGAAAGAAATGGGTGCCCCCTTTAAAGGTATTCTCTTCGTCGGATTAATGATAACGCAAAAAGGACCCGAATTAATTGAATTTAACGTACGATTCGGTGATCCTGAATGTCAAGTTTTAATGATGCGCCTCAAAGATGACATTTTGCCAATTTTTCTTGCTGCAGCTCAAGGAAAACTTGAAAATAAGCCTCTTCGATGGTCTGAAAAAACTGCTCTCACCGTTGTTATGGCTGCTAATGGTTATCCAGACTCTCCCCAAAAAGGTACTGTTATCCGTAACGTTGATAAAGTAAAAACTCTTCCCGATGTGAAAGTTTTTCAAGCTGGTACAGTATTGCGTGATGGAGAACTCATTGCAAATGGTGGACGTGTTCTCAATATAACAGCAACAGGAAAAACGATTACGCACGCACAAAAACGTGCTTATGAAGCTGTTGATTGTATTGATTGGCCAGAAGGTTTTGTTCGTCGTGATATCGGATGGAGAGCCATTGCACGAGAAAACTAAATTATTTGAATATTCTTTTTTACGATTTGATTATTTTATATAAGAGCATGATACACAAATTTTCTTACTGTTTTACGTTGACTATAATTTTGAAAAAATGAGTGTGCTTTCGTTTGAACAATCAAATATTGTAAATAGGATATCTACTCATGATAAAATAGGAAGTTTCTCTGAATATGACACTGTCATATAAACTGATCATTTTACTGTTGTATTTACTTTAAACGTATTTTCTCATCACTTTTATAAACACTTTCTTATAAAACCCTGAAGAAAAACATATATACTATCATTTCTTTTATTTATTGCGTTTTTTAATGAAATTCCGCTTTTACGAAAAATAAAATGCCAAAAAAAAGATACTGATGTTATTCACGTACAAATTCTTAAACAATACCTCTCATGCTCGTCACTCCCATTTTACGATACTACCTGCAAATAGTATAAACCCATTCTGCCATCTTTCTTGAATAAAGATAAAAACCGATACCATCATTGTATTTTCCAACTCTCAATATTACGATAACTCTTTCTATCTAAACGCTTTATCAGAGAGTGTTTACTCTTTTTTAATGATTTTTATCCACACTCTAATCCTTCTTATAACGTGCAAAAAAATGATTTTGGTTATAGGAGAGAGATGAAATAAGAATATTTTGCAATATTCAAAGCTCTCATTCAACATGGAGAAATGATTTATTAAAAAAATCAAAAACACTTCCAGCAATCTTCTGGTGTTTTAATGATGTGGCAAAAACCAAAAATTACACCGCCAAAAAAACGGTTTCTATTGTTATGAAAACCGTTTTTACCTCTCCGAAAAAAGCGTTTAACATAACCGATTCCTGCTGCAAATATATGGTGTCAAAAAATTCTCATTTACAATCATTGACTTCCTCTTTGCCTTAAAGAACCAACAGTCACACCAAATCCCATCTGGAAACATCTGGATTCTCATTGAGCAGGTTCCTCTTGGTTCCCACTCATATGCTTCACTTACACAAAGACCGACATTTAAGAATATTCGCCATGTCCTCTAAAAATACTTCATGTATGAAGTTTACATGCCTTATATTACCGCCCAAACAACGATGTTTTACGGCACAACAAGATAAATGCTTACGGTAGTACAAAAATGAATGCATATTAATATTACTGGAGTGCAACTCGATTCGCAATCACCAAACGCAAGCCTAACGGATTGCTATAACGAAGTAAGAAACGCTTTTGTTTAGAATGTGCTGTTGTACCAAAAAAACGATGTAAATCAGAACGATCTTTTACAACCAGAATGCGATTATCTTCATTGATCATAAGCATGGGGAGGCCATAAGTATCCGCCCATAATCGCCAATCCAGAAGAACATTATTCAAATCTCTGGAAACCAAAAGCGGTATACAAGCTTCCTCATCAGCATGAAGTAATTCTAATGCAACAGCTCTTTCTCCTGAACGCGTTTTTACGGTACGTGCTGCAATTCCTTGGAAATGATAAGGGGGTATTAAATGCGATAAGCTTGAAGGCATATCCGTTTTAAAAGAAACACCACGCTCATTTAACGAACAAATAACCTGATTACCCGTTTTGGATGAAAAATATGTCGTCGTTTGTGGCAAATGGCACGGATCTAACCGAAATTCAAGCACCGCTTTTGCCTGATTAAAGCATTGATTAGCCATATACATTATCCCAATTTATCTTAAATAACATACACCCTTTAGCAGCTTTTTCTCATTGGATTATTAAAAGTTTGAATAAAAAACAACTGGTTTCTTTTTTGGTTATTAAAATCTAAACAAAAATACATGATCACTATTCTTGAATTATAATACTTTTCCGGGATTCATTATCCCTAAAGGATCGAGCGTTTTTTTAATCCCTTGCATAATATCCAATGCGACAGGCGATTTAAAAGAACGAAGTTCTTCGCGCTTAAGCTGACCAATTCCATGCTCAGCAGAAAATGCACCTCTATAGTCCATTACTAAACTATGAATGCGATGATTCATTTTTGACCATAACTGCAAGAACACCGTTGTATCAGCTCCTACAGGTTGTGTAATATTATAATGTAAATTTCCATCGCCCATGTGTCCAAAACAAATCACCCGTGCTCCTGGAGAAATATCTTCAACAATAAGCGCTGCCTCAGCAATAAAATCAGGAATAGAAGCAAGTGGAACCGCAATATCATGCTTAATGGACCCTCCTGCTAACTTTTGTGCATAGGATATACTTTCACGCAACTGCCAAAAAAAATCTTGCTGTTTTAAAGATTGTGCAACAATTGCATCTTCTATCACCGCACTCTTTAAAGCTTCTTCTAAAATAATACTCAGTACTGATAACGCCTCATCATCGCCTTGCAATGATGAAATGTTCATTAATACATACCATTCATGCTCCCGCTGAAGAGGAGGCTTCTCACACATCTTATAATCTAAAGCCATTTGCAAACTGAGATTTCCCATGAGCTCAAAACCTGTCAACATCCCTCCTCCATATTCTTGAGCCAGAGATAAAAACTCTAAAGCCTTCGCCGGACTATATAATCCCACCAAAGCAACAGCTTTTCCTTTTATTTTTGGAAACATCTTCAAAACGGCTGCGGTTATAACACCCAATGTGCCTTCTGCACCAATAAAAAGATTTTTCAAATCGTAACCACTATTGTCTTTTTTAACAAAACGCAAATCATCTAAAATACGGCCATCTGGTAAAACAACTTCCAAACCAAGACAAAGATCACGCATATTGCCATAGGCTAAAACAGCTGTCCCTCCAGCATTCGACGAAAGATTTCCTCCTACTTGACAAGAACCTTCAGATGCCAAAGAAAGAGGGAAAAAACGACCTGATTCATCCACTTTTTTCTGTAAATCCTGTAAAATAACACCAGCCTCTACAACAACAAAATTTCCCTCAAGATTTATAGTTCTAATCTTATTTAATCGTTCCATGGATAAAAGAACGCTCCCTCCTCTTTCATCTGGTTGTTGTCCCCCCACAAGCCCTGTATTTCCACCCTGTGGCACAATCGGTGTGCGTGTTTTGCTCGCTAGCTGCATAATCAATGAGACCTGTGCGCAAGAAGATGGACGTAAAAGTAAAGGTGTTTTTCCATGAAAAAGCCCACGCTCTTCAAGCAAATATGGTGCAATCAACGCTTGATCTGTTATAGCATGCTTAGCACCAACAATTTCCCTAAACCCTTCAATTAATTCCTGCTCCATGTTCATTTCTCCTTTGGAGCCGCAGCCCGTATAAGACGATCATTGATAGCCTCCCCTAACCCGTATAATGGAATAGGTTCTACTGCGATACATCTCACTTTAAATGAATCTAATTCCTTCATATATTGAAATAAATGAGAGGCTGCCTCTTCTAACTTTCCATCTTCGCTAAGGTTTAAAATAGAAACGGCATTTTCAGCCCCCATAACACGCTTTGAACCAAATGCTAAAAGTGCTTCACCATTTTCCACCTTTTCTACATTCAAACGAACCGTGGCATTGGGAGCATAATGCGACTTTAACATCCCAGGAGCTTCAATCGCCGCCCTTTGATCTATCCGTTTTAAAGGCTTCCCCACAACTTCTTCAATTTCATCAGCCGCAAGCCCCCCTGGACGCAAAAGATAAATATTTTCACCACAAATTTTAATAATCGTTGATTCCAGCCCTATTTTAGCAGGTCCTCCGTCCAATATCAAAGGAACAGATTCCCCCAAAGATGCAAAAACAGCCTCAGCTGAAGTAGGGCTAAGACGCCCCGATTGATTCGCACTAGGAGCAGCAAGTGGGCGGCCAAAATGTTGTACCACTTCCGCAAAACGACTGTCTGGAAAACGAACAGCCAAGGTATTCAAACCAGAGGTTGTTAAAGGATGGATATTATGCTGTTCCTTTAAAGGCAAAACCAATGTCAAAGGCCCTGGCCAAAATTCCTCCATTAATTGGCGTGAAAGAAAGTCAATTTTAACATAACGTTCCGCCATTTCGATGCCGCTGACATGCGCAATAAGAGGATTAATTTGCGGACGACCCTTTGTAGAATAAATAGAAGAAATTGCCCTCCCATTGGTTGCATCGCCCGCTAATCCATAAACAGTTTCCGTTGGTAATGCTACTAACTTCCCTTGTTCAAGAAGCGCTATTGCCTCTCTTATCGAAGCACTATCGAGTGGTAGAATCGTCATGACACATCATTTCTATAACACTCTTTTAGTGATATTATGCTCTTTTATATTCATATATCACATTGATTTATATGTTTTTAAAAGTATGGGGTTCATAAATAAAGGTTAGGGAATAGGATTTTCCAATATTCTTCTACAAAACATATCTTATTCTTCTAACTTTCTCTAATAATTTTTTGAATTTTGCTAAGTTCTCTTGTGAAAAGCTATTGTTGAAACTCTTGACATAGACTTAACGTGCAGTACATTGTACTACAATTGAATAGGGGATTTAGAAATGGGGAAAATTCAAGCCCGCATACCTGATCAAGTTCAAAAAATTGCAGGTGCAGTTATTAAGTCTACGGGTTTAACTGTATCGGATGCAGTACACATGTTTATGACCCGCATTGCTAGAGATCGAACATTACCGCTTGGATCTTTCAACCAAATCCGGAAACATTACGAGCTATCGAGGATGCCGAAATGGGATGCGTCGAACGTACATCATTAGACAGCTTAAGGACCATGATACGCGAAGATAGAACCGAAATGCGTAAATCTGAAAAGAAAACCTAAGCTTGCTATATTGTCTATACGCGTTCATTCCGGTCTGATCTTAAACGTGAAAGCAAAGGTAGGTATGCTAATACACTAGAGAAGGATTTGCTGCTTGTGGTCAAAGCGTTAGCGGAGAATGAACCGCTAAAAGCGCATTGGAGAGATCATGCGCTAACAGGTCAATGGCGCAATTGTCGTGATTGTCATATCAAGCCAGATTTAGTTTTGATCTATCGAAAGCCGAATACCAAAACACTCGAGCTTTTACGACTTCGTTTGCATTCTGAACTACGCTTATGATTGGATCTCCAATTCATAGTAAAAAGAATTTTTCGAAGTTTTTGCTTGTATGACAGTTTTTCTAATTCTTTGAGAACCACTGCTTCAAATGAGCGAAGATGTTGTCTATCGCATCCATGAGGCATGCAAAATCAAGGATAAGCAAAAAAAGAAAAAATGCTATCCACTTCATCAAGCGAGACATCATTTTCACGCTTTGATAGATGATGATCATTTCTTGAAGCATTTCTTTTTCTGCTTCTGTAAGCTCTGTGTGTTTTTTGGATTTTTTTTCTAACCATGTTTCCACCCACACAAGCGTTGACCCTGCTTGTTATGCTTTAAGATCTCTCTTGCTAAGTTTGAGCTAATGGTGTTCAGATCTTGCCGGCTTAAATAAATAGGTAACCAGCCAACACAAGAAGAAACATATTTATTTGTCGCGCAACCAGTGTGTAATGCATTGATTTATAATGACAATTCACTGTTTTGTATGTTGAGTGAGAGTCCCGAATAACGTAAGATTCTCTCATTTTAAATCTGTTTATCTTGAATCAATCAAAACCACTATTTGCACATAACAAGTGGGATGAGTGTGTGGATCAAATTTGTATAAGAAAGGAGTAAAAATGGTTCTTATGAATCGTCTTAATGCAAGGGCTGTCGCAACATTGGGAGCTGGCAAATATAATGATGGTGCCGGCTTGCTTCTCCATAAGCGTAAAGATGGTGGTGCTCAATGGCTTTATCGTTATACCATTCATGGTCGGCGTCGCGAAATGGGCTTGGGTGCTTTAAGAGATGTTTCTTTAAAACAAGCCCGTGAATTGGCAACTAGGTGGCGGGCTGTTTTACGTGAGGGGCGTGACCCTATTAAAGAACGCAACAAACAAAAGCGTGAGGCAATGCGCAATCTCCATTATTTAAAAGATATTGCTCTAGATGCTTTTGAAAGCCGTAAAGCTGAATTAAAGAATGATGGTGAGTCTTGTAATTGGTTTTTACATTTACGCCTCCATATTCTGCCTAAATTAGGCTGTCTGCCCGTTTCAGAGATTACGCAAACAGAGATACGCGATACCCTTGCCCCTATTTGGCATACAAAAGCTGGAACTGCTCGAACAGCACTAATGCGTCTTAATCTTTGTCTCAAACATGCGGCTGCATTAGGGTTAGATGTTGATTTACAAGCAGTAGAAAAAGCACGCGCTCTCTTAGGCAAACAACGTCATAAAAAACAAAGCTTACCAGCCATGGATTGGAGAGATGTGCCGGCTTTTTACCAATTTCTCTGCAAAACAACAACTATAAAACATTTAGCTTTGCGTCTGCTTATCCTGACAGGCGTTCGTACCAACCCTTTGCGTCATATTCGTGAAGATCAGATTGAAGGTGATATATGGACAATCCCTGCTGAGAATATGAAAGGCAAGCGTGATGCCACAACAGAGTTTCGCGTGCCCCTATCATCTGAAGCAATAAAAGTAATTGAACAAGCCCGCTGTATCTCTAAAAGTGATTTCATCTTTTCACTTACCGGTCGTGGTCCTCTTTCACATACGATGATGGCGGCGTATATGAGAAAAAATAAAATTGAAGCTTGCCCCCATGGTTTTCGCTCTAGTTTACGCGATTGGCTAGCAGAAACAACCGATGCCCCCTATGAGGTCGCTGAAACTATTCTAAGTCATACAGTAGGAGGACAAGTAGAGCGCTCCTATCGTCGTACTGACTATCTAGAACAGCGCCGTGTCTATATGGATAAATGGGCGGCTTATGTCACGGGTCAGACCTAAAATATGGGGTGAATAACCCCATTATCTGTGGATAACTTTAGCTCTCTTGTCTCTCATTCTTTCTCAATAAGATTCATCACGTATTACATCAGAAATTATATGATAAAATATTGTTTTCTATAAATAAAATACCTTCAAAAAGGAACCAAAATGTGGTTAATAAATGGTTATGATTTGTTTTTGTTTTTATAGTGAAAGGATTTTAGAATGACAGAAAATGATATTCTTTTGACAGACCGTGAAAGTGCAAAATTGCTTCATATGAGTGTTTCAACATTCCGGCGTCATGTTACCAATGGCTCTCTCCCAAAACCTTTAAAATTTGGTTTTTTATCACGTTGGTTACAATCGGATCTTTTGAATGTCATCGAGCAAGCAAAACAGCAACGTCAAACTGACGCGGCATAAAAAAACCTTGTCACGTAAGGACGGACAAGGCTTTCTCAAACTCATCAACCTAGAGCTTTATTTGGTGTAAATTCAAAGCTTTCTCTGCTGAAGCAAGACTTAAGGTTTGCATTCAAGTTGTTCTGAATGCTTTTTACAATAAGGGCTATTTAAGCGTCTCTCAACACTTCGCTGAGGCATGACAGCACCAGGACGACATATGGGAAGGTTG
>NZ_JBHIPW010000099.1:0-1839 GCF_042196265.1 Bartonella sp. AP1QHHD | reverse complement strand
GGGAGATGGAGCAGAGGAGTATTTTTACAACCTCTACGAATATGAAGACGGCACAAGAGAGTGTGAAAAGTTTGACGGTGGCCAGTATTATACCACACCAGAAAATGCGGATTTTAGTACCAAAGCGCAAGTGAAAGCATGGGTTTACGGTGGTGGTATTCCGAAAAGCATTCTCAATTACGAACCTCTTATAGACGAGATCAATAAAGAGATCAAAAAATTACCGAAAACCACAGGAAATAAATATGTTTACAGATAAACAGCTAAGAGCCTTGTTTGGCATTATAACTTTTATATTTTTATGTTTTTTAGGAATTAAAAAAAATCCCTACTTTATTCAAAGTATTTTGATATTTGCATCTTTTGGTTTGATAATAGTAACAAATATTTTTGTAATTTTATGCAATTCTAATATTCCTTTTGAATTGCAAAATAATCCAAAATATAAACATGATGATTCAACGGGTTGGGTGATCCTAACACATGATTTACAACAATATATGCAGAGACTTTTAAAGCTAATAAGTTTAGCGCTTGTCGTTTTAATTTTCCCAAGTAGCTATAAAGAAACGGTTCCTTTATCTGTCATTTCTAAGTACGTGCAGCATAAGCTTTCTTTTCCATTGGATACTGTACTTTGGTACTCAGATATTGCTCTTTGGTACTATTTTTTATGCTGTGTATTGTTTCTTATGTTACGTACACGCAGTTTAATAAATATATCCATTTACACACTACAGTGCTCAGTTAAAAAGCCATAGTAAAATTCCCGATTTTATAAAACTGTTTAGATTACGTTGTCTCTTCTCAACGTTCGATAAAATCAACAAGAGCATAAAAAACTATCGGAAGCCGCTTGACATTATTTCTGTAATGTATATCTTTGGTATTAGGTGCCTCAAAAACACCTTAAACGAACAGCGGATAGATTGCCGACACAATTTTTCTTCCGCACATTAAAGGCTTTGACTCATTGTATGTTACACGCATATAATGGCATTGTCGGGTGTAGTTGCGCTATACAATACCCTTATGGGAAAAGCGTAACGACGGACTGTTCGCCGTGTTTTTGAGCACCCGGCATTCTTTATTGAGTGTCAATCAAAAACGTCTAATCGAACAGGAGTTCACATGAACACTCTCATAGAAATTAGAGAACAGGTTATTGATCAGGAAACTGTTCAAACAGTAAATGCACGTGATTTGCACGCATTTTTGGAAATTACATCAAAATTTGCAGACTGGATTAAAAATCGCATTAAAGAATGTAAGTTTCTGGAAAATATAAACTTTATAACGCTTTCTAAAAATTTAGAAAACGGTGGAAAGGTAAAAGAATACCACATTACATTAGACATGGCTAAACATCTTTCGATGATAGAGCGTAATGATAAAGGGCATGAAGCGCGTCAATACTTTATCAAATGTGAACGGCTTTTGAAACAAGTAGCAACACCACAAGTTGACTACTCCAAACCCGAAGCATTACTTGGTGTCTTAAATCACTTACAAAATCAAATCGAGCAAAAGGATAACACCATTGCTGGATTGACTCCAAAAGCAAAAGCTTTGGAAGGTTTAAAGCGCTCTGATGGGTTGTTTGGTCTTATCGAAGCAGCGAAAATGCTTGAAGTACGACCAAAGGACTTAACCGATTATTTGCGTAAACATGACTGGGTGTATCGACGGGCTCCAGGGGCGCCGCTGTTACCTTATCAGGATAAGATAAAGAAAGGATTCATGGATTGTCCCGCTATTACCATTCAAAGACCGGATGGTACAGAAAAGGTGCTCCCTTCAACAAAAATCACACCAAAAGGATTGGCATGTTTGAGAGAA
>NZ_JBHIPW010000098.1:0-3996 GCF_042196265.1 Bartonella sp. AP1QHHD | reverse complement strand
GCTGCCGTTTAGTTTGAATAATCTTAGAAAAAATAAATAGTTAAAGGGAAAGTAATGGTTTTTATAGATTTTGACCCGAGAGATAGACGTTTCATATCCAAACTAGAAAAAGATCTACACGAACGCAGACTAGAAAAAGATCTACTACAATCAATAGCGAATCAACGAAAGGACAAACATAAATTACCAGTTTTTCTTAATGCGATTTCTATGAATGATCCATATAAGATAGGCTCTTTTTCTCCTTCTCCAATAGGTTCTATTCGTCCTTCTGAGATAGATAATGAGGGGAATAAACCCTCTCCGATTCCACAATCAGAAACTCCTCCTCAGTTAGAGACTTCTCCACCTATTTCAACAAAACCAGTTCCATTGCAAGAACAGCCTCCTGAACCAAATCTTAGTTTTTGGGATAAATTTTCTCGTTTTTCACAGTCTGATGTTAGTAAAAATATTGATGATTTTCTTATGGGGGCGATAACAGCAAGTCCAAATTCATCTGGATGGCAACTTTTTGCCAAGGGGCTGAAGAACTTGCATGAAGGAGATAAACAAAGAGGGCAGGTTAACCAGACTGTCGAGTATCTAAAATCCAAAGGCTATAGTGAAGAAGAAGCTGCTATTATGGCACGTAATCCGCAAATGCTTAGTGCGATGCTAACAGGTGGTGATACTCCTAAGTTACCTCTGGGGCATCAATGGTATATCAATCCGGAGACAGGTGAACGTGAAGCGAGACCGATTAAAGGATCTCTACTGGAATTGGAGTATAATCAGAAAAAACGAGACATAGAAGAGTGGGAAATAGGTAAGAGAAACACTGCTGCTGTAGTAGCAAAAGAAATTAATCATATTGTGGATACAGTTAACAATGCTCTTCAAATTATAGAGAAGAATCCCAAAAAGGCTGCTGGTAAGGTCGGTGCTTTTGCTCAGATTATCCCAGGCGCTGATGCAAAAACATTAAAAAATAAATTAAAAACGCTTGAAGGTGGTGTCTTTGTTCGAGTGATTGAAGCAATCAAAAAGCAAAGTGACGGCGGAAAATTAGGCGTTGGACCGTTATCTAATGAAGAAAGCAGGCGCATAGTAGCATCTTATGGTACTATGGACATTAGCGATAAACCAGAAGAACTATATAAAACGCTCTTAAAAATCAAAGATATGTTTGATCTTTTTAAAAAACTGAATGATGAGGAAATTTATAGGTTGTCAAATGGAATGGAAGTAAGACCGCGTCTAAAGTATTCTGCTCAATATGCTAATCAGTCGATGTCGCAAGGAGGTAGTGAAAATATACCTCGGATGAGTATGCAAGAAGCTGCTAAAAGAAATGATATTACTGAATTTATAGATATTGAGACTGGTGAGCATATGAGGAAGGTAAAATTGTAATGAATACGTCTCGATCTAGATATGTAACATTAGAGGATGGAACACGTTATCGTTTTGATGTTATTGATAATAATTCTCAAAATAATGCGTCTCGATCTAGATATGTGACCTTAGAAGATGGAACACGCTATCGCTTTGATGTTCTCAATGATGCCTCCAACTTTGAAGAAACAACTTCACCCCAACATCCCGAAATCACGCAAAGTGAAGCTTTTTGGAACTCTTTAAAGCATGGTTTGAGTTTTAATTTAGATGATGAGATTGCGGGGATTACAGCGGCAGGACGTGATTCTGATGATGAGTTGGCAATAAAGGCTTTTGCGAAGGGGCTTTACAACTATTGGACTGGAGATAAGAAAACCATAGAAAAATATGAGAAAGAAGCTAATAGAATACGTGATTATTATCGTAGGATGAGTGATCAACATTATTGGACTTCTTTTGCTGGAAATGCTTTAGGGTCGGCAATTCCTTCCCTTGCGACTTTAGGGGGAGGATTGTTAGCCTCAGGAGCACGCTTTGTAGCGCCTACACTTGCAAGGAATGTGGCGGGATCAAAATTAGGTCAAGCCTTTTTGAAAGCAGGTCAGTTACCCCCAAGTCGATTTGCAAGTCCATTTTTAGGCATCACGAACAAAACAACATTGCCGCATTTGCTTAAAGTAGGGGCGGCATCTGGTGCATTACATGGAGCGGGAGAAGGTGAAGGACTTGGTAATACACTTACAAGTACGTTATCTGGTGCAGGTTTAGGAGCGGGTGGGGCATTGGCTGGAAGTGCTTTAGCTCATTTAGCTGGTTATCCGGTAAGCGGAATACGAAGACTTTTTTCTCCTTCTCATAAGGAAGGTGTTGCAACAGACACGTTAAGAGCAATCAGTAAACATTTAGGCAATGAAGCTTCTGAAGAGCTAGGAGAATCTTTTAAAAAAGCAGTTTCTACCGATTACGTAGCTGATCATAGTCCTTTTTTACAAGACCTTGTTTTTGATATCGCGAAAAGAAATCAAGGAGCTTATCTTGATTTGACTAAAAGAGCTGGGCAGAGAGCGCTGGGAGGAGGGGAGCGTATTCATCAAGCTGCTGATGAACACTTTGTTCCTCGTCAAAATGTCACAGGTTTAAAAGGTGATCTTATCGCGAGTAGGAAAGAAGCATCCCATACTCTTTATGAAATAGCTAAAAAGATACCAATAGGAGAGAAATATTATGGGGCACTTAATGAATTAATGGAGCGTCCATACTTTAAACAAGCTTATAATAAAGGGCTAAGGGGATTCATTAGTGATGGCAATAAAGCCAGTCCGTTTTCTTCTGAAAAATTTAGCCTTCTTAAAGAGAAACCCAACATGGGTATTCTCCATAAAACTAAGGAGGCTATTGATTTTATGATACGGGCAGAAAAGAGGCAAGGAAACAATAGCAAAGTTCGTAGCTTAGTAGATATCGACAAAAAGTTATTAGAGATTATGGATGATATATCGTCTGAATATAAGAAAGGGCGGGCATTGTATCATCAATATAGTTCACATGTAGATGCTATGGGTAAAGGTTCTAAAATCCTTAGCAAGTCGGTTAATAAGGATGAGTTCAGTAAAATCTTTGATGAATTATCAGAGGGAGAACAAGAATACTTTAAAAAGGGCTCAAGGGCAGAACTTTTACAAGGTATGGGGCAAACAAAAGATGAAGTATCCAAGGCAAAGGAGATTTTTGGTACGAATGATCTGTATGAACGATTTGCAAAGATTTATGGAGCCGATAAAGCTTCTGCTGTTAAGAATGTTGTCAATAAAGAAGCTAATTATGCAGATTTTTATAACAGAATACCAGGTCGTGTAGCGGATGAAAAGATATCTTTTACGCATAATGTCAGTATGCCAACGGGTAAACGTGATGCAGCTGTACAATTAGCAAAAGCTGCTGGGAAGGCAGCTTGGATTCCTTTCAAAGAGGCGGCGTTTAGAGAGCGTCAACGGATTGAAAAGGATGTTGTCAAATTGTTAACAGGGGGGACACAGATTAAGAATGATCAAATTGTAGCTCTCATTCAACGCATGGTAAACGCGCATCATAAGGGATATGCGACAAAAGAATGGTTCAAAAAGCTTTCTGCTGCTTTGTTTGGAGGTGGGGGAAAAGCCTCAACGGAGGAGTTGAATTTATTGAGTGCATTTGAGTAAGGGAGGAGATTAGGCTATGACCCGTTCTAGTCCTTCTGTTAATCAAGCGATCCGTCAAGCAGCAGTGCGTTATGGTTTGCCAGAGAGTTATTTGTACCGTGTTGCGCAAGTGGAAAGTGGAGGCAATCCGAATGCAAGGAATCCCCGTTCTTCTGCGGGTGGGTTGTATCAATTTATAGACAGCACCGCCAAACAATATGGTTTGCAGGATCGTTTTGATCCCATGCAAGCGGCAGATGCCATGGGGCGGTTGACGCTTGATAATCGCAATCATTTAAGCCGCCTTTTGGGAAGAGCGCCTAGTGAAGCGGAATTGTATTTAGCACATCAACAAGGTGCAGGAGGAGCCGCGCGGCTTCTTCAAAATCCCCATGCCAATGCGGCGCAAATTGTTGGGAGCAATGCGGTTGGCTTGAAT
>NZ_JBHIPW010000097.1:0-11618 GCF_042196265.1 Bartonella sp. AP1QHHD | reverse complement strand
GGCTTTGATCAGGTTCTTTTCCGCTTCACTGGCGATACGATCGACAAAAGGAGCGGTTTTTGGCAAAGATTGTCCAACACCAGCCATTTCGGTTAGTTGGCTGGTTAAGCCTGCTGTCAACATCGACGAGACAATGCTGAGAATATTCTTTGAAGAGCCAAGCTCATGCAAGGCACCGGCAATATTGCCGCGATTATTGACAAGAGCCACAGCGCTTTTGTTAATCAGCGCTTGGACACCTGCCTGTATCGCCGCATTCATGGCGGTGCTCGAGCCAAGCCCCAAAGCACCGGTAATGGCACTGGCAGCGCCCGAGGCTGCTCCACCCGTAACCGCCGTGACAGCCAATGCCACGAGAGCCGCACCGGCTTCTGTCAGCCCTTGGGCTTTATAATCCCAGTCTTTAAATTCAGCCTTAACTGCTTGCCAATCCACTTGCTTGGATAATTCTGGATCATCACGCAGTTGCTTGATCCATGCCATGCCTGGAGAGCGAGACAATTGCTCAAGGGATTTGTCTAAATCACCGGTTGCCTGATACTCAACAACAAAGCCATCACCCGCATCAAGCTTTATGCCACCCTTAGCATCTATGGTGACATGCTCGATGGTCTCCTTAAGGTAACCTTTATCGCTCTCACTCCACCACACAAGGTTTTCATTACGCTGATAAACGTCCTTAAAATCTTGATCCTTGTTGGTCAGAAACTTGATCTTCCCCGTATCTGATGCCAAATGCGTCTGACCACCACTTGATAGCCCTGCCGCATCAAGCGTGAGATCTCCATTTTGCGCATGCATGGAGAGGTTGCCCTCTGTTTCTATCGTGGTTTTGTTTGTAGTAACTTCTGTTGATTGTTGACGAAACTTATTCTTTTGCTTCGATTTGTCGCCTTCTTTGCCCCTCAGATCCAAATCAAAACTGTTAAAATCTTGCTCTGAAATCGCGTTGAGAGCGCCACCAC
Source organism: Bartonella sp. AP1QHHD (assembly GCF_042196265.1). Lineage (NCBI taxonomy): Bacteria > Pseudomonadati > Pseudomonadota > Alphaproteobacteria > Hyphomicrobiales > Bartonellaceae > Bartonella > Bartonella sp. AP1QHHD. The sequence goes on along the minus strand of NZ_JBHIPW010000097.1, from coordinate 10,653 downwards.
TGGTGAAATCCCCATTGCCCTTGGCTTTAAACTTTCCCCCAAGGTTAAGTTCACCACCTGTGACAATGGTCAAATCTCCATCACTGTTGACTTCTGTCAAACGGTGCTCACTGCTTTGGGCGTTATAATGCCCTTTTTCCAATGTCTCCTTATGGTCACTCTCTAGCACTAATGAACCAAACGTAGCAGAACCATCGACAATCACCGTCATCGGACCGCCACTGCTCCATTGGCCACCAGTCATGCTTAAATCGCCAAGGGAGTGAATGTTTAAATCCTGTATAGAAATGATTTGAGCCTGCTGCCCACTGCGATCAACAAAACCATATTCATTCGTGTCACGGATTTTTGCAGTACCATCAATGATTGTCTTCGCATTGAGGGTGATGATATCCCCCAGAATAACACCGGAAGAATTGGCTAAAAGATCGCCACTGCTGAGATCTACAGCACCGCTGCCAAGCAAAAAACCACCATCATTAAACAAAGTTTGCGTAGTCGAAACATGCAATGCACCATTACTTGATATGGTGCCGCTATTGGTAAGACGGTCCGTCTCTATAGTGACGCCATTGCCTTTCAAACGTGCACTGGCAAGGTTTCCTTGCTGCGTTTTTGCCCCATAAACATCTTGTGCTAAAGAAGTGTTTGGTGCCAAATAAACGTGGGGTACCAAGACCTCTTGTCCGTCGACAAGGTGGGTCTCAAGCCAGATCATATCCTTTTTGATCCCAGCAATTTGCTGAGGCGTTAAGGGCTTGCCTAGCACTAACCCCAAGGGATCTTGCTGCTCCACAGCATTGTCATAGAGCCTTTGCATTTGAGCATTGGGATCTTCAACATCAAGAAGAGTGCGATTGCCTGTCAGTTCAAAGATTTGCTCACCCACCAGACGATATTCAAAATAAGCATCCCCCAACTTTTTGAACACGTGCTCAGGCTTATAATTGCCAATCTTTTTTAAGTAATAGTCCGATCCTAAAAATTTACTTGGGTTGATAAAATCTGGACGCGTCTCGACTAAAAATGGCACATCCGGTGTTTGGGTCTGAGCCAATTCTGTCTTAACAGAGTTAAGCCCATCTTGCGTTGGCACTTGTATGGATTCTGGTGCGGGTGTTTTTGTGCTTGGTGCAAAAAGCCCTTTGTGCCCTTTCAAACCATTGATAATCCCATCTAATCGATCATTGCTGATCAGTGGTTTGGAACCGTCAAAATCGGGTATTTGTCCCCCAGCCAAACCTTGATCGCCAGAGCTATAGCTGATCGACGGTTTGAAGCCATCAACGTCAGTATTTTTAACGCCACTCAAGCCTTTATTGCCAGAGCTTAAGCCAATTTGACCGGCTCCCTCGCGCACCGCATGATTGTCAAGAGTGTCTGTAACCTTGACATCAAGAGTGCCACCAGCTTCAATCGTCCCGTAAACAGCATCATAAGTGCGCGTGGTTGTTTTGGTATCAGTATAATGTCCCTCATCTTTAATGCCTCCCGTAGTACACCCTAGATTACCGAATGTTTTGCAATTTTTTTCCCTGCGATGTGTTTCAGTTACAATCTTGGTTTTTTCAATTAAATCACGCCCCTCATTGAGTAGCGTATCACCCTGCATTTCAATATTGCCATTAGCAGCAATTAAGCTATAGCTATTACGGATATCGCCGGCATGAACCGTGAGATGACGTCCTACTAAAATCTGTGCAGCTCCATTGGTAAAATGAGGCTGCTGACGAATGATCGTAGTGTCAACATCTTCCTTTATCTGGTGGTGTCTAACCTCGGTTTTTTTCCATTTTCCTCGCACGTAACTGTGACCAACCACTTTATCGGTAACTTCAACCCCACCTTCACGCATGTTGGTAAGCGCTGAGACATCGAAACTCATATCGCCTGACACGGCTTCTAAAAGACCCGAGCTGTTGATCACATGACCAGCCCGCTCTCCACTTAAACCACGGATGATGAGATTGTCTTCAGCAATGACATCGGCAAAATTATTGATAAAATCCCCATCTAAGGAGAAAATGGCAGATTTCTTAGCATAAATCAGACCGCTATTGCTCAGATCACCACTCATATTGAGCGCAACCCCATCACCACTTGAACCAATACTGCCGGCATTGTCCAAAACATCTGCGGTTAAAACAAAAGCGCCACCACTTTTGAGAACTCCGTCTTCACCATTTAAAACCAGAGCAGCTTGCCCCAATGACGGATCATGGCTTTCTGCTATAAGCGTAAAGCTGTCACTGGCTAAAAGCTGACCTGAATTGGCTAAAGACCCAAGCTTCGCATCAACAACACCACCCACCATGATACCGGAATTGCTTAAAACACCATGGCTGTTGAGAGTAAGTACTCCGCCTTGCGCTTCCACAAGCCCAGCTTGGGTGAATGTGCCTGCCTTCAGCGTTACATCATAGGCGGCAACCTTGCTTGGTTCGCCCAGCGTCAAGGTGCCATCGGTTGAGAGCTCTATCCGCTCTTGCGCAACAATGCGCCCCGTTTGGTTTAGAGTGTTTTGCGCACGCAAAGCAATAACGCCATTGCTTGCAAGCATACCGCTATTGGTTAAATCACCGTGGCTTTCGAGAGTAAGTTCCTCACCTTGCGCTTCTATAAGCCCAGCTTGGGTGAGTGTGCCTGCCTTCAGCGCCACATCATAGCCGCCAATTTGGCTTGTCTCACCCAGTGTCAAGGTGCCATCAGTTGAGAGCTCTATCCGCTCTTGCGCAACGATGCGCCCCGTTTGGTTCAGAGTGTTTTGCGCATTCACAGTGATTGCGCCATTGCTTGCTATCGTACCACTATTGGTTAAATCACCGTGGCTCTCGAGAGTAAGTTCCTCACCTTGCGCTTCTATAAGCCCAGCTTGGGTGAGTGTGCCTGCCTTCAGCGCCACATCATAGCCACCAACTTGGCTTGTCTCACCCAGTGTCAAGGTGCCATCAGTTGAGAGCTCTATCCGCTTTTGCGAAACAATGCGCCCCGTTTGGTTCAGAGTGTTTTGCGCACGCACAGTGATTGCGCCATTGCTTGCTATCGTACCACTATTGGTTAAATCACCGTGGCTTTCGAGAGTAAGTTCCTCACCTTGCGCCTCTATAAGCCCAGCTTGGGTGAGAGTGCCTGCCTTCAGCGCGACATCATAGCCACCAACCTCACTTGTCTCACCCAGCGTCAAGGTGCCATCGGTTGAGAGTTCTATCCGCTTTTGCGAAACAATACGCCCCGTTTGGTTCAGAGTGTTTTGCGCATGCAAAGCAATGGTATCATTGCTTTCTATTGTGCCACTATTGCTTAAATCACCGTGGCTGGTCAGTTGAAGGTCACCACGCTCAATCTCTATGTGCCCTGCTTGGATCACACTATCAGCAACAATATTGACTGCCCCTTGCGTAGAAATGAGACCATCAACATTCTCAAAACTGCCCACATCAATGCGCAAACCATCCCGCGCTAAAACATGCGCACCTTCATCATGTGTAGCGTTTTGTTGCTCTGAATTTGTCGTTTCAGCGCTTTTATTGACAAAAGACGTTGCAACAATCTTCATCTCACCGGCTAAAGCACTGAGAAGACCAGCCTCATTGTTTATATGACCAGCACGTGTCTCTTTCAGCCCACCAATGCTGAGAGCCTCTTCTGCAATCATTCTGCCCTGTGTGTTGGTCAGATTACCATCACTGAATAGATCTATAGATTTTTTGGCGTAAATCAGCCCACTATTGCTGACATTTCCTGCCACATTGAGCGCAACATTCTCACCACTAGAGCCAAGCGCACCGGCATTGTCTAATTGCCCTGCGGTCACAACAAAAACACCACCACTTTGAAGGACACCTTCGGATGTATTCTTCAGAAAGGCTTGTTGCGGATCGGCGCCTTCTTGTGCGCTTACCATCAAATGCAAATCATCGGTTGCAATAAATGTCCCTTGATTGGTAAATGCACCAATATGAGCATCGACACTCTTACCGCGCATTGTGCCGCTATTGATAACCCCATCACGCACTTGAAGGGTTAATGCTCCCTCTTGAGCTTCCACAGTCCCTGCTTGGGTTAAAGCATCAGCACTCAAAACCACATCATAACTTAAAATCGTGCTCTCTTGAGAGGTTGTGAGCATGCTACCCGCTGTCAAGGCAACCTGCTGCATACTGACAATATCACCCGTGTGATTGAGGGCACCATGGGCATCCAGCGTTATCTCCCCATTGGACCAGACAGTGCCTTCTTGGATCAGGGCACCGTGATGCGCATAAAGGTCAATTTTTTGCTCTGCCACTAAGCGCGCGCGTGATGTAAGCTCTGCTGCTTCCACCAAAAGAGAACCGCCGGCGCTATAATGTCCAGCGCCTACAGTGAGCGCATCATCGGCGCTCAAGACAATATTCCCCTTGGCACCAATATGGTTGTTTAAAGCGCTGATTTGATTGGTTTTAATGGTCAGATCGCCAAGGGAAGAAACCCCTGTTTGATCATTGTCTTGCATGCGGCTTAGATCAATTGTTGCTGCTTGGATCTCTAAAAGATCACCGGCGGCTATCCGCCCATTCCCCGCCTCAAGCTTTGCTGCCTGTAAATGCAAAGAACCCGTCGCTGACTGTTGACCATCACTCCCAATACCGCTTGCTAGAAGAGCATGAGACTGGAGCTTGATCACATCGGCGTGCACATCAACAGCACCGCTTGCCGCAACGCGAGCTTGCTCAGCCAATTCAACATGTTTCAAAGCCTTCAGCTCAACCGCTTCTTCTGAAAAAAGCAGATCTTTCACGTGCACACTATCGTGGTGGGAGTGAGCCTTCACCGCTCCTTTGGCACGTGCTTTGGCAATTACCAGCTTGCCATCACTTGTCAATCTCATGGCGCCTGCATTGGCAACCATGTCTCCGCGCATCTTAACACCCGCACCTTTATCATTGGCAATCACGCGGATCTGCCCCGCATACATTCCACCAAACTCACTGGAATCAATTGCTAATTCCGGCTCTTTGCCATCAGAACCAAGAGAAGTTGCTTCCCGCTTGTCATAATCAAAATGATTGTGACCAGCAATAACAGCCAAATCCCCTTTGACCTGTATGGGACCCCCGACACTGATCTTGCGCGAAACAAGATCAAAAATATCTAATGCACTCCCATCAGCCCCACGAGAGCCTATAGTGATATCTCCACCCTCAACACGCAATCCACTCAAAGCGCCATCGGCTCCAATAATCGGTTGTCCAGTCGATAAAGTCACCCGTGGTGTATTAATAAAGCCACAACCGTTACAGGTAATCCCATTGGGATTGGCGATAATAACATCCGCCATATGCCCATGTACTTCGCTCACGCCTTCAAGACGCGAGCGATTGGCACTCACCACTTCATTGAGGATAACCTTTGCTGCACCGCTATAACGCAAATTGCCGTTGCCTGGCACCAATCCCCCAAGCTGTGAACGCGAAACCTCCTCAGTCGAATTGTTCAAAATCACGCCATGGGTATCAACATTGAAACTGTCATATTTGTTATGAGAAAGACCTTGTCCATTGGGGCGAACAATATCAATCAGCGGCACATCATTGCCGGCTTTCCCCACCGTGGGGCGGAAAACAGAGCCAACCCCATCAGCTGCTTTTATCCCTTGGCTCTCTTGTGCAACAGGACTTCGCGCTCCAAGCGCTTGTGCTTGCAACAACAAAGGCTGAAAAGCTAAGCAAAAGCTTAAAACAAGTGAAAGCCCCTTATGGATCCCTCGCTGCAAAACACAAAGAACGCGCTGCCATAGCTTGTATCCATATCCCAATCTATGCTTTTGATTTTTCAATCCCCGCATCTTCAGCTCCTCATAAAATTCTTTATCTCTTTAAAAAAACAACCCATATGGGTATAAACAGCGCAGCGATATTTTTTACCGCCCCTTTGCTCTAAAATCTCAATAATGCCCGCACTTGAAATAACCCTGTCGCATTTCCCTTTTCTCGCACTGTCGATTGGGTTAAAATATTCGAATAAGACACATCAATATCCGTAATGTCTCCGGTTGCATGGAAACCAAGAGTTGCCCCAACGAGGCTCCCGCCAAAACTGTTTTTGTTTACATTATTGGCCACGGCCCCCAGATCAAGCGCCATATAAGGGGCAAATTGGCTCATAAATTTACGCCCCATTCTCGAAGAAAAACCTGGCAACAACAGCGACAATTCATTGCGCCAAAACGCCCCATTATTGCCGTAATAAATCGCCTCACGCACCCCACGCACAGAGGAACTACCACCAAGCGATATTTGCTCTGAACTAAACAATGTGTCGGGTGATAATTGTCCTGAAAACAGCGTGTTATAGCGAAAGTTATATTGTTTGAGCGAAAAAGGACGCACGTAGCCTAGGGAAAAAGACAATTTGGAAAATTGCCCTTTGGGTGAATTTTTTGTTGCATTCTCTTGCTCTTTATCGTCATAAGCGCCAAGAATTGCCAACCCTTTATGAAACCCTATATGCGCGCTTAATTCTCCTCCAAGCCACTTGCGCGAATGATCAAGCTCAAAGGTTGCAATAGCTAGTTTACGGCTGGAAACATCAACCCGACTGCCCATAATAAAATTATCAGAATATTTCCATGTCAACTGTCCTGTAACCCAGGTCTTTCCCTCTTGATCACGGTCGATAACCCGTGAAATCCACGGTGTCAGCGATAAAGACTTACCCTCAGTCATAATATCGGAAAATATCCCCTTAACACTCGAATGATATTGGCTCCACGTCCCATCAAAACCTGTTGTCCAAGTGCCATAGGGAAGAGAAAATGATCCCGTTAGAGTATCACTATTGGGACGCTTGTGAGAAAAATGATACGGACTACCATCCATAGAACGCTGATAGCTCAACGACCATTGATCATTGATCCCCAACAGATCATCAAAAGAAAGGCTCAAGCGCGTTTGATAAAGCCCTGTTGCTTTAGCGCCAAGATTATCGCTGGAAAGCGTAATAAGCCAAGGTTTCTGTTTTTCAATATGAACATCGAGTATCGAACCACCCGAATTGCTCCCCGCACCAAGATTAATGGTGGCTTGGCGTGAGAAAAGCCGATTGATTTGATCAAGCCCTTGCTCTATCTGGCGCAGATTGGTCGGCTTTCCAATAAGGTTTGGAAAAGCTGTGGTGATTTCTCCTTGAAGTCTCCTCTCAACTTTATGCCCATCAAGGGTAATATCTTCCATCACACCTTCAACAACAACGATCTTGAGATGACCGCCGCTTAAATCTTGCTCAGGCAAATAAGCCCGCACTGCAATATAGCCGCGCTTCATATAAAGCTTGGTCACCGCTTTGAGCACTTTATTGATTTCGGCAATCCCCAAACACCGTCCTTCCCAAAGAGAAATGGCTTCATGAAGGTCGGTATGAGAAATCAACTGAACATCAACAAATTCAATGCTTTTGATCAGCAAACAGGTTGTACTAGGCGAAGCACCATAGGGAGATATGGTATCATCGTCTGGCAAAAATACCTCATGGGTTTCGTTTCTACGGTGCAATCGTTGAAAACGCTGTTGTTGCGTTTGTTGTCGTTGGATGCTCTCTGATTGATTAATCGCTTTCTCACGAATGTTTTGGGCAAAACTCGGCAACGAGAAAAGGCACAAAATAGCCGCAAAAATAAAAGTGAAAAAAAATCTATGCATTCATTGTGTCCTCAAAATGAGCAACCAAATGAACCATATCATCAGCGTCACAGAAAAAATCGCCAACCGCGTAACAATTTTTTAATTTTTTGATGAGAGTAATACTTATAACATCTGAGAAAAAAGCATAGACTGTACTGTGTACACCTGCTTTATGAGTTGTGCAAACCATATCATTTCCCCCGCTTTTGAAGATTTTACAATGACACTGTTAAATGACAATCATACACTCTAATATGCTTCTTAATTTTAAGGTGTCGCATGTAATATAATTTTGAGCTTCAAGTAAAGCCTCTTATTCATAGAATATACCAAATTTATTGGAACTGTTACATATTAGAGACAACAAAAAACTATCCATTATTATCGCTTGATAAGAAAAATAGCATGACAATCGCTTATTTACTAAAATAAGAAAAAAGAAAATGCGTAATGCCATAACTTATGACGAATTAGCATATTTAAAAGCCGTTTATCCCAATGAAAAAACACTAAAGATGATCTGTTTTATTATGTTTACGGTCTTTTGCATTCAGAAGATTATCGCACCCGTTATGCTGATAATTTATGCAAAGAATTGCCTCGTATCCCTTGCGTAAAAACGGCTGATGATTTTTGGAAATTTGTGACAGCAGGGCGTGAACTCGGTCATTTGCACGTAAACTATGAAACTGTAGAACCTTATCCTGTCACCTTTAAAAAGGGTAATCCAAAACAGACAGAAATCTCTAATCCCGAAAAATTCTATTATGTAACTGAAATAAAATTTGCAAAAATTAAGAATAGTAAGGAAAAGGATAAATCAACTGTTATTTATAACAGCAATATCACAATAACAGATATCCCTCTTGAAGCTTATGAGTATATCGTCAATGGCAAGCCTGCTCTTGAATGGGTTATGGGGCGTCAGTGTGTAAAGACTGATAAAAAGAGTGGTATTGTGAATGATGCCAATCACTATGCTGTTGAAACCATTGGCAACTCTGCCTATCCATTGGATTTGTTTCAAAGGGTTATTACCGTAAGTTTAGAAACAATGAAAATCGTTAAGAACTTACCAAAATTGGAAATAAGAGAAACTGAATAACTTATAAAGCATGCTCACATAATGGGTATGTTAATCTCACAAGGGGTATAGAGCTTATAACCATAATCTATACCTCTTTTTGTTAAGTTGCTTACATATAATCCTGAAAGGATAGTCTATATGCGTTATTCTAAAAAGAAGAAACTTGCAATTTTAGATACTCTTATTTGGATTGCCTTTAAAAGATTATATCGTAATCTAAAATGATAGCTTTGTTTAAAGAGGGTTATGTATATTCACTTTTCTTATAGGTTTTGAAGGTATAAAAACCGTCAAAACCCCTTCAAAACGTATATTATTAGTTGAATTTATAGGTTGTGTTATCAATAGAGGTTGTTTTTTAAGATCTGTAAAATATTAACACATTGAAAAATAACGTTTTTACTTTTTATCGTTTTTTTATCTAAAAGAGGCAACCGTCAAAACTCAAAAACCCGTCAAAACTCATAACCATAATGGTCTTGATAGCATTTATTATGATTATAATCCCTTTCTTTTGAAAGGCTTTAAAGGATCACATGCTTTTTATAAGACATGTTTTAATCATTCACTAAATGATCACTTTTGTCGATTCAATGTACTGACATAAACTGACAAATATATATTTACAGTTGTATTTATTTGTTATGGCTGTTTTAATAAGTTGTATTTTGAAAAATTGATAAAACTTAACTTATTGAAATATAATGATTTTAATTTTCTCTCATTAAAAAAAATGATATAGGTTCTAAAAAGAACTGACAAAAATGACAAAAGTTTATTAAAAGGGATTTTGCTCATCCCTATAATGATCAGTTTCTATTGAGATGTTTTCATAAGTGTTTTCATAATGGTCTATAAATCACAATTATCATATATCCTATTTATCATTTCTCTTATGAACATGAAAAATGATGCCATGGCTATAAAGAACATAACAGCTATAGAGAAAGCAAAAATGCAAATGAAAGCATTTGTTTATAAAGACAGTCCCTATAAAGGCTGTTAAGTCTAAAATGTGTTATTAAAAGAAATTAACAGAAATCTTAAAAGCCATTTAGTGACAAAATTGATAGGTTATAAAGTTTAAAATACGCATAATGAGAGCGTTTCTAAATATTATAAATGTATAGATTCAGAAAATAACGCAATCGTTTAATAAAACCTATAATATATCTTTAAAAGCACATAAATATAAAAGAAGCAATTAATAAGCATAAGATATTATCAATACATAACGTATTTAAAAAATAAGAAAAAATATCAAAAAAGATAAAATATTATTTGACAATAAATACGTATTTTGTTATATAAATAACCAAGTGCTGAAAACACTTAAACATCAAGCGGGTAGATTACGAAACAATCTTTCCCATATCAAAAAACTGACTATCTTTTATGCTGTGATTAGCATATATGAGAATTTTGTCGGGTGTGGTCATGCTATACAAAACCCTATGGGGAAGGCATGCCGACGGACTTGATGCCGTGTTTTCAACACCCGGCGCCTTTTTAAGGTGTCAATTGAAAACAATATTAACATCAAGGTTTTAATTATGACAAATATCTCAAAAAACACCCCCGTTATCTCTAATATTTCAAATGAAACTGCGCTTGCTAATCAACAAGAGCCTGCAAAAAAATACGAATTTACAGGAGAGACAATAGAGGTTGGTGATTATACTCTTTATCGCATTCGGGCTTTAAGGGATTTTGCTAATATAAAAGCTGGTGATCTAGGCGGCTTTATACATAAGGTTGCAAATTTAGCTCATAATGGTGATTGTTGGGTCGGTGGCAATGCCATGGTTTATGGTGATGCTCGTATTTACGATAATGCCCATGTTTCGGATAATGCAAAAATTACTGGATCTGCAAAAATTTATGAAAATGCAAGGGTCTATGGCA
>NZ_JBHIPW010000096.1:0-1039 GCF_042196265.1 Bartonella sp. AP1QHHD | reverse complement strand
TATAATACTCAAAACATGGCAGATACGTTATATATCTTAAGTGATGGAAAGCAGGATTACGTAAACTTGGAAAATCATAAATATGACTTTGTGGGTACAAAGATTGGCAAAAATCCTTACACTTTTGAACAAATACCTCCTGGAAGTGGTCCCTGGAAAGAGAGAGGGCAAATATTTAAGGGCTACCCAAGTGTCCATGCTTGTTATGGACATCCAAGTGATGCTTGTACAAAGTTCTATGGATTACCTAATCGTACGCCAATTTATTCAAAATATTCAGGGAGGAAAAAATGAAACAAATCTTGAAATTATTAAGCGGAATAGTTTTGGTTAGTGTAGCTGGATGTAACATTGATAAGCCTTCTCCAGGGGCTCTGAGTATGTGGGAGAAACCTGGTGCAGATTTTACGGAGATAGGAAAAGCATTGTTAGAATGTGGTATGCCAACCCCTTATGATGTTTTTCCAGAAAACCAACAGCAGAGTATTAATGCTAAAGCAACAGTTGATGCTTGCATGGTTCAAGCAGGATTCCGCTATAAAGATCAAAGAGGGGGGGGTGGTGTTATACTTTTAAAGAGAAAAACTTGCCGATTTGTCGTCCAGGTGCTGTCATACCACAGCGCAGTGTCAAGAAGCGCTTGAACAGCCCTTTTTGTACAAAGCATCCAGAACAACCTGAATGCGAGCCTTAAGTCTTGCTGTTTGTGATGATCAACAATCCCACTATTCTTGCCTTTGCTTGGAATGGCGGGATTGTTTCCTCACGCACATTATTTAACGGATGAAGAACAACAGAATTTACAAAAAGGTTCTGATGGCAAGGTTTATTTTTTCCTCAATGGTATTCTTACAACATCAGATGAAGCAGCCCATAATGCGGTTCAGTTGTGGCTGATAACAAGAATGATCCGCACTATTTTCTGATGTTCCCTCATAGCGATTCGCGCTTGGTAGATTTGTTCATTGCAGGGTATCAGTATGCTCTAGAAGGTAAGTTGGGTATTTTGACCAATTCGACGAAGAAGTACCAGAATCTG
>NZ_JBHIPW010000095.1:0-6010 GCF_042196265.1 Bartonella sp. AP1QHHD | reverse complement strand
GTTAGAAGTAGCTAAGCAGATGTTTCCCAAATCTCATTGGACAGAGCTGAGTGCAGATTGGGCAAGGGATGGGAGCTCTCATGAAGGTGTTCACTATAATGATCTTGATTATTACAGCGATGAGGGGAGCATTGATGTTGAAAACGGTCGTCGGATGGTCACGCTTGTTGAATGCCGTTGGTTTGAAAGCGAGCGATATTACAAGGCACCCGATTTAAGCACTGGAGAACTTCGTGATTATAGCGAGGAAGAATTTAAGCAGCTCCAGTGCATGATGCCCGATATTCAAGGGGCAGCTTTCAATAAAAAGGTTGTAAGACGTGCTTTTTTAGGGAGAAAGTTGCTTGAATCCCCCGATCAACCTTTAGTTCCAGCTGGTCAATTGGGTTGGGAGTGTATAACGGGGTATTTTGACAAGATAGAACGGCAATTTTATGGGGTTGTGCGCCCGACAAAAGATCCACAACGGTGGGCGAATAAATATTTTAGTCAAGTGATGTATATCCTTAATAGCCAATCCAAAGGGGGGCTTATTGTCGAGGAAGGGGCGTTTAAGGACATCAGGCAGGCTATGCAAGATTGGGCGCGGGCTGATGCGTTGCTAGTTGCTGAAGATGGCGCTCTTGCAGAAGGCAAGATACAACCAAAGCCTGTAGCACAGTTTCCAGAGGGCTTTTTCCAGCTGTTTAATGAAGCTAAGGAAGCAATTAATCAGGTGACGGGTTTATCACCCGAATTCATTGGTACAAGGGAAGTGACACAAGCGGGTATTTTGGAGGCACAACGACGCCAATCCAGTTTAAATCTGCTTGCTTGTCTGTTTGATGGTTTACGTTTGTATCGCAAAAGGCAGGGTAAGATTATTTTGCATCTGATACAGAATTACTTGTCCGATGGTCGTTTGGTACGGATATCTGGTGAGGAGAATGCGCAATATATTCCATTGACGCGTGAAGAAGTAACGAGTGTCGAGTATGACATTGTTGTCGATGATGCCCCAACCAGCCCGAATGAGAAAGAGCGCACCTTTGGTATCATCACACAGCTGCTCCCATTGCTTCAAAATGCGATTACGCCGGATATTATGCTTGATCTACTTCGTTATTCTCCATTGCCTGCGTCATTGCTTAATCGTGTGAGTGAGAAGATGCAACAGCAGCAAATGGCACAACAAGCCCAACAACAGCAAATGAATCCGGAACAAGAAATGAAGTTGCAGGAAAAGCAGCAAGATATTGCGGCTAAAAGTCAGATGCAACAGATGGATTTACAAGGCAAGCAGATTGAATTGGTCATGCGTCAAAAGAGAGCAGAATTGGAAGCGGAATTGATGCAACAGAAGCATGAGCTTGAACGGGAGCGTATTCTTAATGAACGAGCGCAAAATCAAATCATGCGTGAAAGAGCGGCAACATACAGAGGAAGAAGCATTTGAGAGAGGTTAGAGAATGAATGCAGAAATGAACGAAGCTATGAATGAAGATTACAGAGTTGGAGCACCGGTCTTTGATGATGAGAGCTCTTTTGATGCTGGCACTTATGATGGTGAAACGATTGATAATGATGATGTCACCTCTCCAGAGCCGGTTGCACAGCCCGTTGAAAAACCTTCAGAGATTGTTCCTAGTATAGAACAGCAGCGTATGGAGCAACAAGCCAAACAAGCCCGTGAAGCGCTTGTAAAGTTTTATGAACCCCAATCCCAGACGCCAATGGTTGAAGGTGAAAATGCACCCCCAGACCTACGTGAGGACCCTGTTCGTTTAGTGGCGTGGATGCTAGATAAGATTCAAAAGCAAGATGCGTATATTAGGGAACAGAAAGAAGCGCTAAGACAAGCTGAGGAACAGCAGCAGCATGATATACGTCTTGGTGAATTTTTTAATAATTCTGTTAAGTCGTTTCAAAATAAATCCAGTGATTTTGATGCCGCGGCAAATTTTCTTTATGAGGCACGCGCAAAGGAATTGAGTTCTTGGTCATCACTTTATCCTGAGTATGGACAACAAAACACAATAGATGCGATTATAAGAGATCAATTGCATGCTCTTGTAGCGACTTGTGCACAAAGAGATCTCAATCCGGCAGAAGAGATTTATAGAATAGCGCAAAATCTTGGCTATCAGAACCAAGCATTACAAGCGAATAATCAAGTTGCTGCGCTTCAAAGCCGGCAGAATTCTGCGAGAACCTTAACGGCATCTGGTGGAGGGGGCAGTGTTGGACCAATCACTTTAGCAAGCATTGATAGGATGTCAGAAGAAGAATTTGACGCTTGGATATCAAATCCGAAAAATAAAGCAATTTTTCGGCAATTGCATGGTGCTGGTAACGGGTATTAAGAGTGCATTTTATAGAAATTAGTCTGTTTTATACAGGGCTATGATCCGGCTTTTAAGCCGGTTTTTTTTTACAGCAAAGAAAGGTAAAATCAATGGCATTAACAACAGTTAGAGCAGATGATCCTCATGCGATAAGCACGTGGTCAAAATTATTAAATACAGAAGTTTCAAAGGCGATACCTATTGCCCCTCTTATAGGCAAGGGTTCAAACAGCATTATTCAACTTAAAACCGAAACACAGAAAGGCAGAGGGGATTGTGTTACATTTAGCTTACGGACACAGCTTTTGGGACGTGGTGTTACCTCAGGACAGACGCTTGAGGGGAATGAAGAGGCATTACAATTCCTTCATGACAGACTCTATATTGACGAACTTTCGCATGCAGTTCGTGTAGAAAATGAAGGTAGTATAGCGCAACAACGTACAACGTTTGATTTGCGCGACGAAGCAAAAGATGGCTTAGTTGATTGGTATGCAGATCGCTTAAGCTTGATGTTTTTCATTCAAGCTTGCGGATATACAGCAAGGACAATCTCTTTTGAAGATCGGATGATAGATATCGAGAATGTGCATTATGGATTTAATGAACCTCTGGCACCAAGTAGTAAGCGAATTATCCGTCCAGATGGTAAAACCAAGGATGAAGATCTCAGTGAAGCGCCAAAACACAGCTTTAGTTTGAAGCTTATTGACGAAGCTGTAAAAATGGCGAAACTTGCTAATCCCAAAATTCGACCAGTACGTGTGAATGGGGAGAGTGTTTATGTTCTCTATTTGCACCCAACACAAGTGATGCAATTGCGCACCAATACAGAGACTGGACAGTGGCTTGATATTCAGAAAGCTGCTTATACGGGTTCGCGCGCGAAGAACCCGATTTTTGATGGTTCTCTTGGCATGTATAATGGTGTGATTTTACGTGAATCTGAACATGTCACTCATGGGGTTAAATCTACCGATCATACAGCGAAAAAAAGTGTGCGTCGTGCTGTTTTTCTTGGAGCACAAAGTATCGTTATGGCTTTTGGAAATAATCGCAATGTCAATCGCTATAAATTGGTGGAAGAGCATTTCGACTATCAACGTTACTATGGTTTGTCTGCGAAAACACTGATTGGCATGAAGAAAACCCGTTTCAAATT
Organism: Bartonella sp. AP1QHHD; assembly: GCF_042196265.1. Taxonomy (NCBI): domain Bacteria; kingdom Pseudomonadati; phylum Pseudomonadota; class Alphaproteobacteria; order Hyphomicrobiales; family Bartonellaceae; genus Bartonella; species Bartonella sp. AP1QHHD. The sequence goes on along the minus strand of NZ_JBHIPW010000095.1, from coordinate 2,524 downwards.
TCCAAATAGCTCTCAAGCAGCGCAAGATTTTGGAACGATTGTTATCCCCACCTACAGTGGTGAACCTGATAATTAATCATAGGGAGGAAGCAAGACATGGCAGATCAATTACCACCTCCACTACAGGGGAGAAATCTTCACACCCAACAGGTGAGTTTTTTGCGGTTAAATATCTCGCATAAAGATAAGCATCTCACAACGAAAATAGGGATATTACCTCGTGGCGCTTTGATCACTTCGATGAAGGCTTTTGTCAAGACCGCGTTTTCTGAGGCAAAATTAAAGATAGGCAGCACCTATGGAGGCAATGAGTTCAGTGAAAAAGACATCAAAGCCCAGGGCACGCAAGATTTTACGCCAACAGATCAAAAGTCTTTTGTTGCAGATGATAAGGAGATGACCCTTTATGCAACACGAGACAAAACCACCGATGCTGGTGAATGTATTGTGGTTGTGCAATTCGTGACAAATCATTGAGGGGATAAGACATGGCAGATTATTTACCACAGCCCTTGCAAGGGAGAAATCTTCATACCCAGCAGGTAAGCTTTTTGCGGCTTAATTTTAGCTATGAAGATAAAGAAAACGCTATGAGAATAGGTACGCTACCTCGTGGTGCTTTGATTACTTCAATTAAAGTGTTTGTTAAGACAGCATTTTCGGACACAAAGGTCAAAATAGGCAGCACTGCTGGAGGGACTGAGTTTGGTGAAGCGGAAATCAAACAACAGGCAGTAAAAGAGGTTAAGCCCACCAATCAGAAGGAATTTGTCCCTTATGATGAAGAACTTACTCTCTATGCTAAAGCGGACAAAACGGTACAAGCTGGTCAAGCAAGTATAGTCGTTGAATTCGTGACTAATCACTGAGAGGTATTTTGATGACACGTCATTATATTCGGGTTAAGACTGGAGGACCGATACCTGTAAAGCGAGATGTTTATCGTCATAAGAGAACACTTTCGCACTTAGTGTCGGTTATTCAAGATGAGATTGATGACATAGCCGATGAGTATGTTCAACAAATCCAAGAAAGCATTTTTGCAGCTNGACATAGCCGATGAGTATGTTCAACAAATCCAAGAAAGCATTTTTGCAGCTATTCGTTTTTGTGAACGGGAGACCTTTTACTTTAACGAAAGCCGTGATGTGGTGTTTGAGACACGGGCGGGACAAGGTGTTTATGATGCAAGCACTACCAGCCATATCGAAAGTGCTGTTAAAATCAAAAACGTTTATCTGAGTTCGATAACATATTATGCATAAAAAAACCAATAAAGTCAATAGGTTGTGTGAAATTATTTTATATGAATCCACTTAAGAATCCACACTTTTATGCATGATTCATTTGATCATTTTTTATATAAGATTGCCATGCATGAATAGACCATAAAAAGCAAATCATGATACAAATATTATAACGCATGTGTGCATTCAAATGAAATGAAAAGCAGCTATCATTCATAACAGTTTATAAATCTTATGATACGTTTTTATCACAGTACAAATCACATTGTTTAAAATTTAGTTGTTTGGAATTATCGATAACATACGTTTAAAGATCACATCTTGTTTTAATGATTGGATTGTTAATCGCATGATAAAAACAAAATTAACGGTCCCCAAAATTGGGGAGCGCAAAATCTAAAGATGTTATAGTATCCTATAAGAAAGTAATCATTTAAAACTTTTATAAGCTTATAGGTTTAATTTATAAAGATTGCATAAAAGGATTTAAAGACAAGATCACTTTTAAAACGCTTTCTAAAAGTTTAGAAAATGATAAGTAATCAGCATAAATATAATATCATGACATATAGAATGAAAATCACAATGTTATGTCTTATGAAATCAAAAGCTTTTTAATGATATAATGCAAGCAAGAAAAATTTAAAACCATTGTAACATCATAAGGCATGGGTTTTTACTTAATTTTGAGTCAAAAGCTGTAATATTTAAGAATGCTCTATTCTAAGATAACATCCCCAAAATGGACCGGCTAATATTTAAAGAAATTATCTTTTAATGAAAAGTACAAATACGCTTATGAGAACCTCTTTAAATGCACGTTTAAACGTTTGAAACATAAAATGAGATCTTTATAAGAAACGTTAAAACTTTTTTTTATAACAGTTATAACTTAGTTATCATTTGCTCTTAAAAACGTTTCATTTATGAGAAAACTAAGATTTAGCTTTCACAGCAGAGCAAAATCTTGAAAACCTTACACTTTATAAAAGCGTTTGTTTATTTATCTTATGAAAATCTGCTTTTAAAAACCAATGATCGTAAATATAAAAAGAACGTTTTTTACATATATTTATTGAATATGCATTTGCTTTTGATTGGATTGTTAAACCTACCAAGCGTTTTAATTTGTTTAATAGCCATAACAAGCGTTTATAGGCTCTCTCATTCAAATGAGTGATTAAAGATCATACGCACATTTACATTCCTTTTGATAAGTTTTCATATCTCTCATAGAGCGCTTGCAATATGATACGTTTTGTATATATGCATTCATT
>NZ_JBHIPW010000094.1:0-2249 GCF_042196265.1 Bartonella sp. AP1QHHD | reverse complement strand
CCACCGTCAAACTTTTCACACTCTCTTGTGCCGTCTTCATATTCGTAGAGGTTGTAAAAATACTCCTCTGCTCCATCTCCCCAAGGAACATACCCAACAGCCGTTGCGATAAACTTTTTTTGCATAGGCTGTTTACGTTTTTTAAAGAATCTTCGTTTTAATATTCTCATGTTTTTAGTCCATAATTTTACCAATTGGTCTATTTACCTCAAATTTGACCGTACAGAGCGTTTTATATTGCGGATGTGGTTTTCATCGTAAAATCTTTAAATCGCTTTGTATGGTACCTTTTTGTCGATTTAAATGCATATCTAATCGTAAAATGATCAGCACTTTTCACTATTTTGCTGTGGACTAAAGCGTTTCATTATCCCACCAATGCCATTTAGAGTCTCTTCAAGTTTTTGCTTGTGAATAACCGTAAGGGGGCTTGAATGCTCTTTCTCTGCTTGTTCTTTCAACTCCTTTTCACGGAATCTCAAAACAGCATTGCGGACAAAATTGGCTTTTCTCAAAAGATCGTTTTCTAAATCACGACACAACCTGACAAGTTCACGTGTGCTCGGAAAAAACGTATCGGATAAACAATTTATTTCATCACATAAAATCCGTTTGACCACTGTCATCAGTGACCATGCAGAGACATTTTCCAAAACCATTCCATAGGTCAACGCCATTCCCTCATGGTCTGATTGTTGTGCTATTTTCAAACCACACGACAGCATGCGAATAGCTTTTGCTATATCCTCTTTACCTGCTTTCACGGCGAAGAGCTCTTGCAATTGATCACCAGCCTCTAAAGCAATCGATTCCTGCTGTTTCGTTAATTGGCTGCCTTCCTTCAAAACAAACGGACCGCTCGGAGGTATCATCGCATGAATGTGTTTCAAAATACCCTCGATTTCCGATATCAAGGAGACTGTCTGCGATACGCTCCCCAATGCTTTTTTGCTTTTGAGTGTAATTTCCATTGTTTCCACCATTGTTGTTCGTGTTTTTTGTTTTTTCTAAAACCTCGATAGCCTTTCGCACCCAGTTTCTCCATGTTGCTTGCCAATCACGTTTGATAGCATTCTTTCCTGCACAGGCTTTCCAAAAATCTCGAAACTTTGCGATTTCGACTTTGACACGCTCTGGAGGCAAGCCTTTTTCGATTGCAAAATCGTAATCGGGTTCAAAATCTTCTGGCAATCGACAACCGCGATTAGCTTGCACTCGTTTTGCTTTTTTGGGAACGTTCTCTTGCTCGTGAATGGAAGGTTGGTTGTCTGATGAGGTTTCGATTTGCTCTGATGTGGTCTCAACAGCAGCAACCTCTGTTGGCTCGTCAACCAAATCGATTGTTGCTAAACTTTCAGAACCAATTTCTTTTTTTGCTAAAACGATAGTTTTAGTTTTTTTATTATATATGTTATTGTTATTGTTAATGGCATCATTAAGCATTTCTTGTGCATTGCTAAAATCCCCACAAGCATCATGCTTAGCATCCTTAAGCATACCGTTAGCATCATGCTTAGCATTTTTAGCATCTTGATCATCACTCATTGTTTTTGCTTTATGATGTTTTGCCCATTTTGCCTGCGCTGCTTTCTTTGCTCTCTCTGAAAACTTATTTAAATTTTCATTTGAGTTATTGAGTTCTTCTTCAACATCTAAACTCCACAAGCGTCCATCTTCTAAACAAATGATGTGTCCAGATCTAAATAAATAATTTAACGCCTTTTCAAATCTTTTTACTGAACAACAAGTAAAATGAGATAATATTCGTGCATCATTCAAAAGAGGCTCACGCGTGTGTAACATTCTTATCCGCAACTTCACATAAACATTGACTTCCATAGGTGGTAAATCAGAGAGTTTAAATAGCCACTGGTCTGTATTAAGTCTCGTCCAAGCCAATTTAGTTGACATATTTTACCTCCTTTTCTTCATTATTATTAAAGGTAAAATTATCTAGCTCTTCACTGAGGTTATTGAGTTCTTCTTCAACGCGCGTATTCCACAATCCATTATCTGTCTCAACAAGTTTATTATTTCTCATGAGATATTCGACAATAGTCGCAAACTTTTTTTGTGAACAATTGCAAACACGTGCAAGCGTTTCAAAATCTTCTTTAATTGGTGCTTTTTTATCGTACATGCGAACGAGAAGCGTGATATAAACGCCTCTTTGTTCAGATGTCATTCCATTTGTACCACTTATCCAGTCATACAAATGGAATCTTATCCATGGCATACCATTAGACATG
>NZ_JBHIPW010000093.1:0-27869 GCF_042196265.1 Bartonella sp. AP1QHHD | reverse complement strand
ATCACAAGGGTATCAGCCGGTGTTTTTGCTGAAGCTTGTTGTGCAACCATCGCCAATGCCATAAGAGCAGAAACAAGAGAGCTGCTATTTTGTAATATTTTTTTCTTCAAGTTCATAGACTTTTCCTTTTAAAGTTTACTATATAAATTTCCCACACAACAAGCACATGCTTAATAATAAGGTTAGATGACCCATAAGCGCCTCAAACAAAGTATTATTAAAACCTTCAAACAACACCACTTACCAACCACGGACTTCTACCCACACCTATAAGCCAAGACAAACCAAAACATGCAACAACAAACACTCTGACATACAATGAATGCTCCCCCATAACAGAGCCTATTCATGATGTCATAACGCCTACAATTGAAGACTATAAAACCACTATTTTCTCTCTTTTGTCGGGTAAGCTTGTCTCTTCTTTCCTCTCGCCTTTTTATGCTATCAAAAGACTCTTCCTTGTTAGCTTAAGCGCCTTAATAACAAAGAGCTCTAATAACAATTTGACATTTTAACAAAACAGGAAAATTCACCCATCAACCGACATGACCTCCTCCCCCTACAAGAGGAATTTTGAATTTTTCCATAATCCTCTGCCAAATAACAGCTTTTAAATTATATTTTATTTCTAAATAAAAGGAGCATGGTCTCCCCCCGATATTCCTTTACGCACCCGCACATAACAAAACTTTTTTCCACATCGTATTTTTAATATCTTTGCTCCTTTAACAACACTCAATTCATTGCTTACATTTTTTCAGAAAAAAAAGAGCTTTTCAATGCACTAAGGTTGAAATATCTAAATATAATACCTATATAAGCATACCCTTATTAGAATAGATAGTCTTTTTTTAAGTAAACTGTCTTGAAATATTATTTCTATACACGACAATAATAAGTTCGTGACAAAATCTTCAATATACTAGAACTCTCACTCTGATAAGAAATGCTGAAACGTTATAAAATTTCTCTACAAATTCTCAGAGACGAAAGGATATCCCTTCATTTAATAAAAGAAGCGCCATGAAAATATCGCAAAAAATGCAATAAAACATGTGTATATTTCAAAAACCAGCACCGTTAACCAGACTAAGGTGATAAACTCAAAAAAGTAAGAAAAAATAAAAAAATGTTTTTCCTTTATGATAATAACATCGTTGTACTATGATAATACAATAAAAAACACGATCTTCGAAAGTATCTTAGAATGAAGCGAAAAAAAAATTTATTAAATTCTTTTCATGCGTTTCTTAGAGAAAAATTAAGCCGCGTTAGTCTAAAATTGCTTATTCTTTCATTCTTCATTGGCATCGTAATGAATTTTTTGGGATGGACACCTCGAAACCTCATACAAAAAATAGTAGATTTTTTTCAATCACTATGGGAAGCAGGATTTATAACGCTTACAAATTTCTTCCATATAACTATGACAGGAGCTATTGTTGTTGTACCTATTTTTCTTATCTTACGAATTTTTCATAAAAAATAAAAGCCTTAACATTTTCCTTGCGTTAATCTTTTCGAAAAATCAAACGACACAAAAATCCTGTAGTAATAGCAATAATCACTGCAACAATACCATATAAAAAACGATACTTGTGCGCTGCATAAAAAATTGTATAAGTGATATGTGCTTTAACAATTTCAAGAGTCGTTGTAGCACTATCAATAAACTGTCCATCACGAAAAAGATAAGCACGAACTTTATAATGTCCAACTGGGATATTTGCTGGCAAACGAAAATGTGCTGTGAAAAGTGTGTCAGAACCAAAACGAACCCCACCCACTTCCTCATAATAAAGGCTTTTAGCTTTTTGCAATTTTATAAGTTCATCGCGAAAGGTTTGTATTTTTTTCTGATCTTGTTCATCCGTCTGCAATGGCAAATAGAGTAATCCTAACCCTAAGCGTTTATAATCTTCAATGCTTGTAATATCGCCAATTTCACGTGTTGTGACCATAGAGTAAAAAAGAGGAACCTTTTTAAAAATAAGAGAATCTGTATTGACCCATACACCGGCATTGCGTTTTTTTTCTCGCATCACCATTGTCCGATCTTGTCCCTCCAAGCTTACAACAATATCGTAACGGTTCTGTCGAGAATATAATGGATCAATATTTTCCAAAACACCAGCAATATAAAGATCACGACCAGCAAAATTTGCATCCACAGTAATCGTATTCGTTGTTACAATAATTTGGACAGTTTCGTGGTCAACTTGATCAATGAATGTAGCTGGCGTCCCAACATGTGACCATGTAGAAAAAGAAATAAAACAAAAGCAACCTGCAATGATGTATAAAGAAAACAATCTACCCATTTTTATCTCATAAGAATATCCAGAGAGAAAAGATTATCAGGGCGTATAAATAATTGAAAAGCAAGACGCATACACACAATCAACACTAAAAATGCAAGCGCCATACGCAATTGTTCAGCCTTTAACTTCCGTCCAACCCGTGTTCCATATTGCGCACCAATACTTCCTCCAAGCATTAACAAAAAAGCCAAGACAATATCAACGGACTGATTAGTCATACTTTGCAAAACTGTCGTGAAAGAAGACACAAATGTAATCTGAAAAAGTGAAGTCCCAATCACCACACTGGTTGGAACACGCAGAAGATAAATCAATGCTGGTATCATAAAGAACCCCCCACCAATTCCCATAATAGAAGACAACAACCCCACAATGAGACCAATCCCTAAAACTGGAATAATGCTAACATATATCATAGATGTCCGAAAACGCATTTTTAAGGGTAAGCGATGAATCCAGTTATGTCGACCAGCAAGACGAATATTGGCTTTTCCTGCCTTACGCTTGCGCATCATATCATACCAACTTTCAACGATCATCAAGCTTCCTACACTTCCAAGAAGAATCACATAAAGAAGCGAAATCATTAAGTCTAATTGACCTAACTTTTTCAAAACAGAGAAAACCTGAATCCCGATTAAAGAACCAATCCCTCCTCCAAGCGCCAAAAGAATACCAAGTTTAATATCGAGCGTACGTCTTCTAAAATGTGTAATTGCTCCTGTTACAGATGACGCAATCATCTGGTTGGCACCTGTTCCAACAGCAATAGCAGGAGGAATATTATAAAAAATCAATAACGGCGTGATGAGAAACCCACCACCGATTCCAAAAAGGCCTGAAAAAAAACCAGCAACGACTCCCATACCAATCAAGATCAGCATATTGAGTGACATTTCAGCAATTGGTAAATAAATACTCACTTACAGAACCTTCAAGATAATTTGAGGTTTTTTTAACAATTAGAGAATCCTTCTCCAATTATCCTCTTTTCCAATAATCTCTGTTGCGTGTTTAAAGGATAATTTTAGCTTCTATAGCTTCCGCACAAACACGAATGCGCAATACATTTCACATATATTAACATCAACATCATAAAAATTAAAAAAAACGAGCTCCTTTTAAAAAGCTATAAAAACATAACGTTATCGCTACCACAAATGCAACGGTTAAAAAACAAAGAATACCTTTTTTTACCAAATAAGATAAAAACGAGACATGTTCCCGAGACTGCATCCTTAAAGAAGAAAAATCATTCTCAATACAATGATTAGATGCCTGAGCACCCATCATCCCCTTTTCTTCTATCACAGCATGCTTCCCTCCTCCCTCAGCCTTTTTAAAAGAAGATTTCAGAGCATCACTGGGCAAAGGGCTTCTATTTTCTTGCTGCAACGTATTTTCAACATTTGTTTGGAGTGAAATTATGCTGTTTTCTTTCGAAAAATTTTGCACCTTTTGAAGTAATAAGTGTTCTTGATTTCCCTCACATTCCATGTGAGCAAGTTTTTGTACAACAGAATCAGGTGATTTTGAACGAGACACCCGTCGTGTTACCGCTGCTTCTTCTAAGCTTTTTTTTTCACTCTGCAAACTTTGAACAATTGTTTTAATCTGCTCTAAAAACTGGAAAAGCTTTTTTTCTCTTTGACGACGTATATAATGTTCAGCCAAAATGGCCCGACTAATATCATCTAAGTAAGATTTAAAATGCTCTTCTACAGAACTCTGCTGCATTAAAGAACGGGGCGAATGCTTCATTTGCATTTGCGCATAAACGGTGCGTAATTTTTGAGCAATATCCGACATCGTTACTTCTACAGAAGTATCCATTCTCTCTTTCTGTTCAACAAAAGAAAAGACTTTATCGTTCCTAACCTGTTTGGTCGCCTGGTCGATCGTATGACCCTTCGTATTCACAAACGCCTACCCCTCATTAACCTTTTTGAAAAGAATCGCAACAAATGATGAGAAAGTGTGCTCTATTTTAGTAAATAGAGCTTTAAGAACTCCCAAAAACTTTTGTATTAGAAATATTTTCCCCAATTTTTATCCAAAATATTTGAAAGAAAGATCTTTGATTTTTCTGTCTTCAAGATTTGAAGAGCAAAATCATTCCCCCCATTTTTATCTTTTTCACTTAATTTTTCATTGCATAAAGGACCTATTGCACCATCATAAACAAAGCATAAGAAGCTAAAAAAGAATATTCTCACAAGACAGATTGATTTTTTTACTTTTTATTCAAGCAAATAAGGCAATTATGGCAATGCAAAAATATGAAGATTGAAAATGACGACGAGAAAGTACAAGTAAACATAAAAAAGCTTATACGAAAGAGAACACAAGTTATAAATTGAGACTTCATTCTAAACAATTTGGTTTCTTATGAGTATTGCTATAAACTTGTAACATACAAACAAAGAGGATCATTATGAAGACAATTGTCGCTGTCAAACGTGTTGTTGATTATAACATCAAGATACGCGTCAAACCCGATAGTACAGGCGTTGATCTGTCTCACGTAAAAATGTCTATGAATCCTTTTGATGAGATAGCCGTGGAGGAGGCCGTTCGCCAAAAAGAATCCGGTAAAATTTCAGAAGTTCTTCTTGTTTCAATTGGCCCAGAAGCAGCTCAAGAAACTCTACGAACAGGACTTGCAATGGGAGCTGATCGCGCACTTCTTGTCACAACGGATCAAACACTTGAACCCTTAGCAATTGCTAAGATTCTCAAAACCATTGTTGATGAAGAAAAACCCGACATGGTCTTTTTAGGAAAACAAGCAATTGATGACGATAACAACCAAACAGGACAAATGCTCGCTGCTCTTCTTGGGTGGGGACAAGCAACTTTTGCCTCACATCTTAACATAGAAAATGGGCATGCTACAGTTACTCGTGAAGTTGATAATGGAACACAAACCCTTTGTCTTCCCCTTCCCATGGTTATGACCGCCGATCTACGGCTCAATGAACCGCGTTACACCTCTCTCCCCAATATCATGAAAGCAAAAAAGAAAATTATTGAACAAAAATCTCTTACTGATCTTGGCGTCGATACGAAAGCACGCTTAACAATTTTAAGCGTTGAAGAGCCAAAACCCCGTCAATCCGGTATAAAAGTGGCAAATGTAGTAGAACTTGTCAGAGCCTTAAAACAGAAGAACTGCATTTAATATTCTCACCACTAGAGTAAAAGCAACACTCACATAAAAGGGCAAAAACTTATGGCAATTCTTTTATTGGCCGATCATAATACAGAAGAAACAGCAAAAGTACTCACCGCTGCACGCGTACTCAGTAATGATATCGATATTCTGGTTTGCGGAGAAAAAATTCAAACGATAGCGGAAAATAGTGCTAAACTTAATGGTGTGCGGCAAGTTCTTATTGCAAAAGCAGACTATTTAGCCCATCAACTTGCCGAGCCTATGGCAGATACAATTCTCATGTTAGCAAAGGATTATGATGTGATCATGGCAGCATCCAGCAGTACTGGGAAAAATGTGATGCCGCGCGTAGCAGCTCTTCTTGATCTTATGCAAATTTCAGATATTACCGCTATTCTTTCACCCAATACCTTCAAACGACCAATTTATGCAGGCAATGCATTTGAAACTGTACGCACCAATGATTATAAAAAGATTATAACAGTTCGCACCGCTTCTTTCACCCCAACACCTTCCCAAAATAATTCTGCTCCCATTAAAACAATAACACCAGCTCCCAATCCAAATCTTTCTTCTTTCGTAAAAGCAGAGACAAACAAAAGTGATCGTCCTGATCTCACCTCAGCACGTGTTATTATATCAGGCGGGCGTGGTCTTGGTTCTCAAGAGAAATTTATGTCCCTGCTTCTTCCTCTTGCAAACAAATTAAATGCTGCTTTAGGTGCCAGCCGCGCAGCAGTGGATGCAGGCTATGCTCCCAATGATTGGCAAATTGGACAAACAGGAAAAGTCGTTGCCCCTGAACTCTATATCGCCGTTGGCATTTCCGGTGCAATCCAGCATTTAGCCGGTATAATGGATGCACAAATTATTGTTGCCATTAATAAAGATGAAGAAGCTCCCATCATGCAAATTGCCGATTACACCCTTGTAGGTGATCTCCACCAAATTATTCCAGAATTGGAGAAAGCTTTATAAGCCATGAAAGCACCTCTGCATGACCAACGTGAAAGTATGGAGTTTGACATAGTCATTGTCGGAGCAGGACCTGCAGGGCTTTCTGCCGCAATTCGTTTTAAACAAATTAATCCTGAGCTTTCTGTCACAATTGTTGAAAAAGGGACCGAAGTTGGTGCACATATTCTCTCTGGCGCAGTTGTTGACCCCATTGGTATCGATACACTCTTACCAGAATGGCGAAATGACAATGATCATCCCTTCACGACCCCTGTTACCCGTGACCAGTTTTTTTTTCTAAAGCCTCAAAAGGCTACAATATTTCCTAATATTCTGCATCCCAAAATCTTATCAAATGACGGGTGTTATATCGTTTCGCTTGGAAACGTTTGCCGCTGGTTAAGCAAAAAAGCTGAAGCATTGGGTGTTGAAATCTATCCTGGTTTCGCAGCAACAGAACCCATCATCCAAAAAGATAACGGAGCTATTATTGGTGTTCTCACCGGAGATATGGGGCTTAACAAAGATGGAACTCCTGGAAAAAATTATATGCCTGGTATGGCTTTATTGGCAAAATATACTTTAATTGCGGAAGGAGCACGCGGCTCAATTGCAAAACAACTGATACAACATTTCAACCTTAGCAAAAATCGTGAACCACAAAAATTTGGTCTTGGTCTCAAAGAGCTCTGGGAAATTGATCCCAACAAACACCAACGCGGTTTAGTGCAACATTTCACGGGTTGGCCCTTAGACAATAATACCGGTGGCGGTGGCTTTATTTATCACCAAGAAAACAATATCATTTCTGTCGGTTTTGTTGTGCACTTAGATTACAAAAATCCTTATCTTTCTCCCTTTGAAGAATTTCAACGTTTTAAAACACATCCAAAACTCTATAAAATCTTTAAAGGTGCAAAGCGTCTTTCCTATGGTGCACGTGTTATCAGCGAAGGAGGTTGGCAATCTGTACCAAAACTCACCTTTCCTGGTGGGGCGCTTATTGGCTGCTCTGCTGGATTTGTGAATGTTCCTCGTATCAAAGGATCACACAATGCCATCTTATCTGGCATATTAGCTGCCGATAAAATCGCTACCGCTCTTGCACAAGGGCGTGCCCATGATGAGGTTAAAGAAATCGAAGAACAATGGCGAAAAGGGCTCATTGGCAAAGATCTTTATAAAGTGCGAAATGCCAAACCGCTCTGGGCAAAATATGGGACAAAATATGGAATTAAACTTGCCGGTTTTGATATGTGGTGGCAACAACTGTTCGGATTTTCCTTATTTAAAACACTCTCCCATGGAAAGGAAGATTATGCATGCCTTGAACCAGCAGAAAAATTTCAACCCATTGCTTACCCAAAACCAGATGGCGTTATAACCTTTGATCGCCTTTCAAGTGTTGCCCTTTCCAATACTCATCATGAAGAAAATCAACCTTGCCATTTAAAAATAGCCTCATTAAAAAAGCAAAAGGACTCTGAATATGCAATCTACGGAGGACCTTCCACAAACTATTGCCCCGCCGCTGTCTACGAGTGGCTAGAGTATAATGATCATCTGACTTATGTGATCAACGCTTCAAATTGTATACATTGTAAAACGTGTGACATCAAAGACCCAAACCAAAATATCACTTGGATCTGTCCGCAAGGCAATGAGGGCCCCTTCTATCCCAATATGTAATTTTCCAATGTATAATCATTGTTCATTCTCCTAAAATTGAAATATACAAAACGCAATGGATAAAAATATTTCCCTCAGATCAGAAATCTATCAATTACCTTCCTGCATACGTTCTTTCACAATGTAAAAAGAACTCTATTCTCATATAAAATACTCTCCCTACCGCATGACTTTTTTCAATAGAAAAACATAACATATTTTTATCAAAATTTTTTTATTTAAATGACAAAACAATAATGAATATATTCATGACAATTCTGCGATAAAGGAACAGCCGCGGTTCTCGAAAACCTGAAGGAAAATAAGCCTGTTCTACTTTACCCCCTCTCCCATATGATCCAAAATGCTTTTAGCCCTCTCATAAGAAACATCAATCGTTTTAACTAGCCAAGAGCAAAACCTACGGAGGTACAATTCAAGTTTATTTTTTCTCCTACACTTGTCAAGTAATGCTCACTCAAGAAAAACCACGAATGAATGTAGAAAAAACATTGTGAGATAAAGAGATAAAGAGCATGCTTGTTCAAGCCCTTTATAATGTTTCTACTGATAATGACACGAAAAAATCTTTAATCTCACATTAACCTTTTATTTTTGCATCAAGGATAATCGCCTTGCATCTAACCTTTACCAATATACTGTAATGAATGTGTACAAATACCGTAAGAATAAGCAGATGCCAAGCCATGGAGACTATCGCTATTAGCAAAACACCTGATAAAAAACAAAATAGCTTTCATGACCACTCTATGACGCGTTTTATAGAGTTGTTTTTTTATAAAGCTTGTGCTTTCGCTATTGCTTGTAAATCAACATCCAAATTGAACACAAGTGGTATATTTAAAAGAAAGATTAAGGTGAATGAAAGCTCTGCACGCCGTTCCAGCTCTTGTAGCTAGAGCAAAAATATTGCATATTCTATTTGAGTAATCTCTGAAACGAAAATACAGCTTCATTTAGCAAGAATATGAAATCTGAAAGGAAAAAAAACTATTTTTCTCTTTACTATCATCTGTCCATTCGGTTTTAAAACTTTCAAAAGCATCACAATATCCTCTAAAAAGAAGAGATAACGTATTGTCCCCGCTTTTATTACTTACGTTTTTTTATGGGAGCATATCCTTCAGAAAAAATAAGGTATCCAAAATTAAAGCAAACTTGTGTTGTTCAGTCATGGGCTTATTTTTAAGAATAGCTCTCAACACATATCAAACAATTATTTCGCGACACTATCCGAAAAAGGTATAACGCACTCCTGTGAACGAACAGTTCCATATTTACGAAATAAAAAGCACAAGCTAATAGCATCATTTTCTCTGCGATCCCCAATGATGCGATAATCTTTGCTTTGAGAAGGTTTCAAGATGCACGAAAATGATTTTGATTAATTGACTATAAGAAGAACTAAGATAATTTTACGATATTTAAAGCTCCTAATCAATAAGCAAAATAATAAATTCTCCATTATAAATCAAATCTTTAAGATAAAATTTAGCCTTAAACTTTTCTAAGGTACTCATTATACTGTATACTGTTAAAGCTGTAGAGAATATGAAAAAATAAAGTATTTTTCTGATAAGAGCTTATATTTGATTAATAACAATACAGTCAGCTGCCAGTTAACTGTATGTGTTTCAAAAGGAGTTATTTACATTTGCTCAGAAAAATATTTTGGATATCAATAGAATATTTGAAAAATCGGCGTTATGGAAATAATCTAAAAAGCTTAGCTTTTAAAAGAGCACAAACAAGCATGAGATGATAACATGCGCAAAATTGTTTTTTGGTTCTCGAAGGAAAAACTTTATAGAAAATCATGGGGCTGATAGAATATTGGTTACATTTGGAATTTGTTTTACTGGAAAAAATAACGCGGATCAAAATAGATAATAATGTTAAATTAAGACGTTAAATATGAAATTATCTTATTGTAGTGTAATCGATTATTCGAGTAAGGTAAGCCTTTGTAATGATAAAAAATGTGCTGGTAAAAAATGAGCCAAAATGGCTTATGAGTATGGATAAAAATCTTGTGGTGAGGAGAGTTTAATGAAAAGAAAAGAGCATGTGTGAAAAAGCATATTTTATAGGTGCGCATGCTTATTCTGCACCCGTTATAGAATCAGGGCTTTATCTTGTGGCAACACCTATCGGAAATCTTGCAGATATTACGCTTCGTGCTTTGCAAGTACTTGCAGGAATTGATATTTTAGCGTGTGAGGATACGCGAGTAACACGTGTTTTGTTGGAACGTTACGGTATTCAAAAAAAACCTTTTCTCTATCATGAATATAATGCGCAAAAAGCGGGTCCGAAGCTCTTAGCGGCTTTAGCAGAAAACAAAACAGTAGCACTTGTTTCAGATGCCGGAACACCACTTATTTCTGATCCTGGATTTCGATTGGTGGAAGAGTCCCGTAAAGCTGGTCATAAAATTATTCCTATTCCTGGAGCATCCGCTCTTTTAGCCGCTCTTATACCGACAGGGCTTCCTACTGATAGCTTTTTTTTTGCAGGTTTTTTGAGTGCACGAAAGCTACAGCGCCGAAAACGGTTGGAACAATTAAAAGAGATTCCAGCAACTTTGATTTTTTATGAATCACCGCATCGTCTTGTTGAAACTTTACAGGATATGGTCACTCTTTTTTCGGCTGATCGACCTGCTGCCATTTGTCGTGAATTAACAAAAAAGTTTGAAACAGTAGATGTTTCCAATTTGGGAAATTTGTTAGAAAATTACAGAAAACAAGCACATATTCGTGGGGAAATTGTTGTCCTTGTTGGAGAATCATCTTCTTCTTTAAATGTGATAAGTGATCAAGAAATTGATGAAATGCTATTAGAACGCGCACGGACACATTCTGCTGCTCAAGCGGCAGCTTTTGTTGCAAAAAAAACCGGTTTTAAAAAGCAGGAACTTTTTCAGCGATTAATCTTTTTAAAAAATGCGTAAAATGATACAAAAAAAACGCAGACAAAAGTCTTTTTATCGAGGGGTTCGTGCAGAAAAATTGGCAGCTTGGTGGCTACGTTGCAAAGGGTTTCACATTGCCGAAAGGCGTTTTAAAACAAAATGTGGAGAAATTGATTTAATTGCACGACGCGGAAATCTTGTGTTAATCGTTGAAGTTAAAGCACGTTCAACGTTGGCTGAAGCAATGGAAGCGGTTTCCCGAATGAATGAAAAGCGAATTGAGGCAGCTGCCGATATTTGGCTCGCACGGCAAAAAGATTATGCCCTTTTGTCTGTACGCTTTGATTTAATTGCAATTTTACCTTGGCGTTGGCCACAGCATATCCCTGCATTTTTTACATCTGATCAATAAACGGCACCCCCCGTTTTAACCATATTCAATAAAAAACATTTCGTTTTTATGTGCATATGCGTTAAAAAGTGTGTAATAATTAAGCGCTATAAGGAGCGAAATATGGATGATTATGAAAAGTTTGCAACAGGTTTGCTCATTGTTTTTGGAGCGCTAATTATTGGTGGCTTAATGGCAATGCATATTGTGCTTATGAATAAACCGGGGTTTTTATTTGCATTAGCCGCAGCTGTTGTTGGTTGGTTTTCTGCTTTTGCCGTTCTCTTTGACAAGCCTAAAATCTATTTGGGCTTGATTATTTTTGCTATGTTATGTGTTGCTTCTTCAATTAGCGTTTATGTTAGTTAAAACACCTGAAATGTTGATTGAAATTCCTTTTAAAATATGAAACTGAGAAATAGATAATGAGACTTGGCTTTTTGGGAACGGGTACAATCAGTGCTTCAATGGTGAATGGCTTAATGAAAAGCAACTTTGATGTTTCTTCCATTATTGTTTCGCCTCGCAATGCACAAACAGCAAAGCGCCTTTCACGCACTTATGATAAAGTTATGATTGCTGAAAATAACCAAGCGTTGCTCGATGTTAGTGATTGTGTTTTTCTTTGCTTGCCCAACCAAATTGCAGAAGACGTTTTGTGCTCTCTTCGTTTTCGTCCAGAACAGCTGGTTATTTCCGTACTTGCTATGGCAAAAGCAGCAGAAATAGAAGAGTGGATTAATCATAAAGTTTATCGTGCTGTTCCATTACCTTTTGTTGCAGAATGCAAAAATTTGACACCAATCTATCCCAATCATCCCTTTTTACGCACTTTATTTGATGCATTGGGGGGCACATTGGTGCTGGATAAGGAAGAGCAGTTTAATCTTTTTATGACAGCTGGTTCACTTATGGGAGTATATTTTAATTTTATAGAAACTGCCCATCAATGGTTTATAACACAAGGGTTAAAAAAACAGCAATCAGCAGAATTCCTTACCATGATGTTTGGAAATCTTACAGATGAAATGCGTAAAACTATAGCAACGGATCGTTCTGTATCTCTCGATTTTGCACTGCTTGAAAAAGAGTTTTCAACAAAGGGTGGAACAAATGAATTTTTGTCAAATTACTTTTCTCATCAAGGGGGAAGGAATGCTTTAACAACAGCTCTTGAGGCTACTTTGCAAAAAATGAATGCTTCTAAAAAGAAATGTTGAGATTTATATCAAGAAAACTCGTATCAAAAAATGATTTTTAAAATATTTTTTACAACCTTTTACAATTTTTCTAAAATATTTTTATTTTCGGTCTTCTTCTTTTTGCCTCAAGTCCAATATTTTTTTCTACCTCATGGCTCTATCTCTTCTAATTTGGGTCCCCTTCAGGTTACCCAAACGTATGAATAATTTTTTGTTTATTTAACCTATATACTCCACTCACACATTAAAACTTCCCCTTACAAAGAAGCAACTATTTTTACGTCTTCCATAATTGTGTTTTAATAAACTCTCTTAAACAAACATCCATTTAAAAAAGTTGATTTTTTATTTGATCAACAATTTTACGATACAGTTTAGTATGCTCTTCACTAGGCTTAGCAACAAAAATAGGGATCCCCTCATCTGAAGAAAATCGTAAAGCTGCATCAAGCGGTATTTCCGCTAAGAAAGGGACTTCTCGACGTTCCGCTTCTGCCCGTGCACCACCATAGCCAAAAATATCATAGCGTTTTCCCGTATCAGGAGCGATAAAATAACTCATATTCTCAATGATTCCTAAAATAGGAACATTGACTTTCATGAACATTTCTATTGCTTTACGCGCATCCACTAAAGCAAGGTCTTGGGGCGTAGAGACAACCAACGCACCTGTTAATTGTACCTGTTGTGCAAGCGTTAGTTGTGCATCCCCTGTACCGGGCGGCATATCAACGACTAAAACGTCCAGAGGTCCCCATAAAACGTCTCGTAACAATTGCGTTACCGCTGCCATAACCATAGGACCACGCCATACTACCGGCTTTTCTTCCTCAACCAAAAATCCCATCGACATCAATTTAAGTCCGAATTTTTCAAGAGGTTGAATTTTTTTTTCTCCAATGAGCTGTGGTTTTTGATTAACAAGTCCTGTCAAACGCGGCAAAGATGGACCATAAATATCAGCATCCATCACCCCCGTCTTGAAACCAGAATCTTGTAAAGCTAAGGCGATATTTATTGCCATCGTCGATTTTCCGACCCCTCCTTTTCCAGAAGCAACAGCAATCACATGCTGCACACCTTCTATGGGCATTTTGATCGGTAAGAGATTTGCTCTCCGTCTAGGTGCTGCCTTTGTTGTTTTTTCTGCTGTAAGTGTGACAACAACAGATTCCACTCCCTCCAAAGCACATACCATCTTTTCAGCAGAACGACGCAATGATTCCCATTCTTGCACACCTCCATCAGGAACTGTAATGGAAAAAAAAACCTTACCATCAGCAATCAATATTTCTGAAAGAAGCCCCAACGACACAATATCACTTTCAAGATCTGGTCCTTTGATTTTACGTAATACGTTGCGGACAGCCTCACTTGTAATAGAATCCACGTTCTTTCCTCTCTATAAAAATACCAGCAAATATAAGCATAAGAACGAAAAATACTTACAGGTTCATCACCTGATAATTTTCTACTTTACTCAAAATTATAAAGTATAAATTACTTATATCTTTTCTCTTTAAAAATATGAAACCATCCTTAAATAAAGAATCTCAAACATAAAATCTGCTATAAAATCCTATCAATCGTGTTTGTCTACAACCACTTTAATGAATGTTCTGATAAAAATTTTGTAAAAACAAAAACTGAAAAAATTTTTTAATATTAAAGGATACTTTAAATTGAGTATACAATAATCAGTCATACTTTCTTTAATTCTTTAACGCCCTAGTCATTTATTTTCTATAAACTCAATCGTTATTTCTGACACTCTTACAGTATCGTAAAAAAAGTATCACAGACAATTATAAGGTGTTTTGTATTCTTTCAAGAGCCAGAAAAACAATCTAAGATTGACTTTTTTTATATTTTTCCTTATGGGTTAACAGCCGTATGATATGATAAAATCGTTCATCTCGCGCATAACTGCTCATAAAACGAAGATTAAGAAGGGCCGCACTCCGCGGTATTTAAATAAATGAAACGTACTTACCAACCCTCTAAACTTGTCCGTAAACGCCGCCATGGGTTTCGTGCACGCATGGCTACAGCTGGAGGACGTAAAGTTATTGCTGCAAGACGTGCTCGTGGACGTAAGCGGCTCTCTGCTTAACCATTTAAATTTTCACAACCGTTGAGGATTGCTCACCATTTCTTCGTTGTGAAACTTTTGTTATGAACCTCTAATGCCTGCTTGCAGGCATTTAGTGAAATTGCGAAATGTTCTTTTATGAAGAAAAAACATCCCTGTCGTATTCGCAAAAGAGCAGACTTTTTGGCTGTCCGTACAGGAGAAAAGCGGCGTGGTCCTTTATTTTTGCTCGAAGTTAAATCTCGTGAACAAACAACAGAAAGAAAAGATTCTCTTGTTGCACGTGTAGGCTTCACTGTTACTCGTAAAAACGGTAATGCTGTGAAACGTAATCGTATCAAAAGGCGCTTGCGTGAAGCCGTAAGAGTTGGTGTAACAAACCACATGGAAGCAGGAACAGACTATGTCATTGTAGCATATCGTGATGCGTTACATGCGCCTTTTACATCCTTAATTAGTGAATTAAATCGGCGAATAAAACCAAAAATAAAACATCAGCAACAACAACAAGGGTGTACGGATGGAATATAACCGCAATTTCTTTATCGCTATTGGCTTATCTTTCGTAGTGCTCATCGCATGGCAATTTCTTCATGTTGCTCCCAAACAAGCAAAGTTACAAAAACAACAAGTCATCGCACAGCAATTGTCAAAACAACAATCAACCCTTTCTACTACCCCGACGAATTTTTCTGACGATACCTCAACGCATCAAGCAACATCTATCATCGAACAGCCAATGACACCTGAAATCCGGAAAGCTGTATTGGCCAAAACAAAGCGTATTGCGATCAAAACCAATGAACTGGAAGGCTCTATTAATCTTGTTGGTGCACAATTTGATGATCTTCACCTCAAAAAATATCGTTTAACAGTCGATAAAAAATCACCGGAAATCGATTTGCTGAATCCTAAGGGTTTCAAAACGACTTACCTTGCTGAATTTGGTTTTGCAAGTGCATCTTTACCAGCAAAAGCTTTGCCACAATCGGATACACAATGGCAAATAGAGGGAAACAATACAATCCTGACTCCTTCAACACCCATCACTTTAATTTATAATAATGGACAAGGACAGATCTTCCGGCGTATTCTTTCTGTTGATGATCATTTCATGTTTACCATTGAAGATTCTATCAGCAATGAAAGTGATCAACCAATATATCTCTCATCCTATGCCCGCGTTGCACGTGCAGCACCACCAGAACATACAAATGCAACCTATTTACTTCATGAAGGTATGATAGGTATTGCAGGAGATTCGCTCAAAACTGAAAAATATAAAACCTTAGCAGAGCTTGACCCGAATCCTGATAATGGGCAGAAAAGTATGACTTTCTCCAAAGTAACAGGAGGTTGGATTGGTATTACCGATAAATATTGGGCTGTAGCAGTTATTCCCCCGCAAAATAAAGAATATACAAGCCGTTTTATTTATTTTGATCGTTTGCAAACGCATTATCAGTCTGACTTGCTAGGATCGCTTTTAACGATTGCTCCAAATGAAACAAAAACTATTACAAATCGGCTTTTTGCTGGTGCAAAACAAGTTGAAATTATTAATAACTATCAAAATGATCTAAAAATCAAAAAGTTTGCTCTTTTAATTGACTGGGGTTGGTTTGATTTCATCACCAAACCAATGTTTTCTCTCATTGATGTTCTTTATAAACAAACAGGAAATTTTGGTATCGCCATCCTTCTTGTCACGGTGCTCTTAAAAACTCTTCTTTTTCCTCTAGCCAATAAATCTTATAAATCTATGGCACGCATGAAGCTTTTACAACCGCGGTTGCTAGAAATAAAAGAAAAATATCCCGATGATAGAACCAAGCAACAACAAGCAATAATAGAACTATATAAAACCGAAAAAATTAATCCCCTTGCTGGTTGTTGGCCAATGTTGGTTCAATTCCCAATATTCTTTGCTCTTTATAAAGTTCTCTATATCACCATTGAAATGCGCCATGCCCCTTTCTTTGGCTGGATTAAAGATTTAGCGGCACCCGATCCAACTTCTCTTTTTAACTTGTTTGGTCTCTTGCCATATACAACGCCAACATTTCTTCTGATTGGTGCATGGCCTTTGATTATGGGAATAACGATGTTTTTACAAATGCGTATGAATCCTGCTCCTCAAGACCAAACCCAAGCGATGATATTCACATGGATGCCTGTTGTCTTTACTTTTATGCTCGCCTCTTTCCCTGTTGGTCTCGTCATCTATTGGGCATGGAATAATATATTATCAATTATTCAGCAAGGTATCATGATGAAGCGCCAAGGAGTTAAAATTGAGCTTTTTGATAATCTGAAAGCCATCTGGAGAAGATCACCCAAAAAAGAAGTGCATGAATGACAAGAGATTCTTCCCTTTCTGGAATTTTTTCTCGTAATTGGATTTTTATTCGTGGTGTACCAGCAATACGCTTTCTCCCCCCCGAAGGACCACCAGAAATTGCATTTGCAGGACGTTCCAACGTTGGAAAATCATCTTTAATCAACGCACTCGTCCAACAAAAAAGCTTAGCACGTACCTCAAATACACCAGGACGGACTCAAGAGCTTAATTATTTTGTCCCCGATGGATTCAGTGGGCAACTAGGAGACCTTCCCCCTCTAGCATTAGTAGATATGCCTGGTTATGGTTTTGCTGCTGCTCCTAAAAATCTTGTTGATGCGTGGACAAATTTGATTTTTAGCTATTTACGGGGGCGCACAACGTTAAAACGTGTATATATCTTGATTGATTCACGGCACGGAATTAAAAATAATGATGAAGATGTTCTTGCTCTCCTTGATAAAGCAGCTGTTTCTTATCACATTGTTTTGACAAAAAGCGATAAAATCAAATCAAATGCCTTGGAAAAATTAATTATGAGCACACAAACAAAGCTTCTTAAACGCCCAGCAGCTTATCCTGAGCTTCTTGTAACCTCTTCAGAAAAAGCTATCGGTTTAGAAGAATTACGTGCTGCCATTTTGCAAACCATCGCATAAGAGAACAATTCCTAGTCATTAACAATTTATTAATTATAATTACTAGCAGCTACTAATGATCTTGTACTTCTAGTCAAGCATCTTTATAAAAATGATTACTTGAAAGAATTCTCTTCAACTCTATTTGATAGTGTAAATTATGCTGACACTTTTTCACTCTCCCCTATCCGCTGCCTCGCGCTTCATACGCCTCATTCTTGGGGAATATGGTGTAACTACTCAACTGATTGAAGAATATGAATGGGCAAGAAGACACGAATTTCTAGCCCTCAATCCCGCTGGTCATGTTCCTGTTTTTCTCGATGAACACGAGGTTCCATTATCAGGTCCTCTTGTTATCTGCGAATATTTAGACGAAACACATGGAAGTTTACGACAAGAAAATAAGCTCTTTCCGGAAAATCCTTTAGATCGTGCGGAAGTACGCCGTCTCAATGACTGGTTCTTAAATAAATTCGAAAATGAAGCAACGCGCCATATCGTACGAGAACGAATCCATAAACGTGAAATGCCACTTGCCATTGGCGGTGGTGCTCCTAATTCACAAATTTTACGCAATGCACGTGCCAATATTTTACCACATATGAACTATCTCAATTGGCTCTGCGCCTCTCGCGATAGCTTAGTCGGTTCTGCCTTGTCCTATGCAGATCTAGCAGCAGCAGCCTCTATTTCTGTGCTTGACTTTCTAGGGGAAATTGACTGGGAACAATTTCCTGCTGCCAAAGACTGGTATATGAGAATTAAATCACGCCCTTCTTTTCGTTCTCTTTTAACAGATCGCGTCCGCGGAATTGTTGCAAGTGCTCACTATGCAGATCTTGATTTCTAGCCTTCTCTCACAAACAAAAATAAAAGTGATATTCTATCTAAAGGATATTTATAGGTTTATGAATTTTTATGCATGCGTATAAACAATATAATAATACATTGATTTATGATCGCATTAAACAGAGAATAAAACCCATTATAATTGAATCACAAAAATCACTTTCTTATCGTGTCACAAAAAAGATCAGCACAGGGATAAAAAATACTTAAGAAAGGATTTTAAAGACTCTCTTTAAATACAAGAACTGTAGCATCATTGGAAGCTAGGCAAATAAAATAACAATACTTAACGCATGTTATACTCCATTCTTCCCAATATATGAAAAAACGCATTGCATAATATATATCCTATTTTCTCTATAATAAACAAAGCCTCATCATGCGTTTTTACAACATAACAATTTTTTCAACTGACTTTCCTAAAAGATGAAGAATCCGCCCAACTCTCGTGTGTAAACAATCCAACTTCTTGTTAGCCCCTTTTTTTTACTCCTTTTTACGTGATTTTATTTATGTATAACATATTGATATACAATGATAAATAATCGTTTTCTTATGCGTCACAAATGGAATTGATGAGTGAAAATGACTAAGTGCCAAGAATTGTTAAAACATTAAAGGCTAACAAAACGTATGATAATGCTGATTTGCTCTATTCATGAAGCATAAAGATAGTGGCGCAAAATAGATTTTATATTATTCATCGATACTCTCTCGTGATACCACTCACGAGCACTATCATAAAATAAGTTTAGAAGAATTGATAAATATATTTCTTTAAGAAAAGCGCATGAATTGACAATATAGGTCTATTTTGTTTGGAAGATCTTATTTTGCATGAAGAACGCTCCCCTTTAAAGAACGAAAGAAACAAAAGCGTAAAGTAATACACAATCTTCATTAGGTTTCATAAGCAAACCTTACTTAAGAATATTCATCACACACTCTAACGAAAAACATCTCTATTTAAATTTGTAGATCTTATATCACTTGCTCTAAACGACAGTGTTTTACAGCACAACAAGATAAATTAAAGCAGGAAAAAAATTTTCTATAAAGAAAAAGAACCATTGGAAAGAAGGCAAGAATTTGCCTATACTGCACAGTAAAATATCATAAGGAGATAAAAATGCGCCTTACAGTTGTTGGTGCAAATGGAAGAATGGGACGTGAACTCATTACAGCAATCCAGCAGAGGAAAGATGTAGAGCTTTGTGCTGTTCTTGTACGTAAAGGCTCACCGTTTGTAGGAAAAGATGCCAGTGCATTAATTGGTTCAGATTCTCTTGGGATTAATATCACTGACAATCCCGAAAATGCCTTTTCTAATACAGAAGGTATTTTAGATTTTTCACAACCAGAAGCCAGTATTCTTTATGCTAACTACGCTGCTCAAAAAAGCCTTGTCCATATTATTGGCACCACAGGATTTAGCAAAACAGAAGAAGAAAAAATTGCAGATTTTGCGAAATATACAACTATTGTCAAATCCGGGAATATGAGCCTTGGAATAAATCTTTTAGCCAACCTTTTAAAGAAAGCCGCTAAAGCATTAGAAGCCGATGATTTTGATATCGAAGTTTATGAAATGCATCACGCTAACAAAGTTGATGCTCCTTCTGGAACAGCCCTTCTTCTTGGCCAAGCAGCAGCTGAAGGGCGCAATGTTATGCTTAAAAATGTGCGTGTCAACGAACGCAATGGTCATATAGGTAAACGCAAAAAAGGCACCATTGGCTTTTCCTGTTCACGTGGTGGGACAGTTGTTGGAGAACACAGTGTCATTTTTGCTGGTCCCAATGAGCGCATTGTTCTTTCACACACAGCGCAAGAACGCTCTATCTTTGCCAATGGCGCATTAAAAGCAGCTTTATGGGCACAAAATCATGAAAGCGGTCTTTATTCAATGTTCGATGTTTTGGGATTGAACGATAAATTTTAAACAATCAATAGAATAGAGGCAATTTATAATGGGACGCATACTTACACTAATTCGTCATGGACAAAGTGAATGGAATCTCAAAAACCTTTTTACCGGTTGGAAAGATCCCGATTTAACAGAAAAAGGTCATGCAGAAGCGATAGCAGCAGGAAAAAAACTGAAAGAATATGGTTTGAGGTTTGATATCGCTTATACATCTGCCTTACAGCGAGCTCAAAAAACCGCTCAGCACATTTTAGAGCAAATGGGACAATCAGATTTAGAAGTGATAAAAAATCCTGCATTAAATGAACGTAATTATGGTGATCTTTCTGGTTTAAATAAAGATGAAGTACGCCAACAATGGGGGCAGGAGCAAGTGCAAATGTGGCGCCGCTCCTATACGATTGCGCCGCCGAATGGAGAAAGCCTACGCGATACCGGTGCGCGCATCTGGCCTTATTATCTTTACCATATCCAGCCTTATATTTTGCGCTCCCAAACTGTTTTGATCGCAGCACATGGAAATTCTCTTCGTGCTCTTATTATGGCGCTTGAAGGTCTCTCCGGTGAGGAAATTATATCTCAAGAATTAGCGACCGGCATTCCTATTATTTACACATTTAATCCGGATTCAACAATTTTATCAAAGACAGTCCTCACACCTTAAACTTCTAAAATCATGATCTCCCTTAAAAGTTCAATGCTATCGTTTTAAGCTGAAAAAATAAATTCTATAATTTTATTGACAGAGTTGCTTCGTGCGCTTAGATGAATTTTATAAGCCCAGATGGCGGAATTGGTAGACGCGCAGGTTTCAGGTACCTGTGCCGTAAGGCGTGGAGGTTCGAGTCCTCTTTTGGGCACCATACTCTTTTTTATCCAAAATAATTTATTGATTTTCCATATATTTTTTACAGTGAGGGACGCGTAAATAAAAGTGAGGGAATAGGATTTTGCAACACGTCTCTCTAATTATTACGAATCAAGAGTTCTTTTCGGGGTGGTTTTTTAGCAAAACCAGAGGTCCAAAGGGTCTCTAATTCTAAAAAGTCAAAATCCTTAAAAATCTCTCGAACCGCATCACAATCATTGAGACTCAAGACAAATTTGCCTTGTATGCTTTTGAGAACTTTTGCCATACTCACAAAATCATCTTCAACAAAATTCCCAGAGCTATAACACTTCTTCTTCACAAGATAAGGCGGGTCTAGGTAAAATAAACTGTCGGGTGCATCAAATAGCTCGATAACCCGTTCCCACGACAAATTTAAGATTGTTGTATCAAGAAGCTTCTGTCTAACACGTCTCATCCTTGATAACAGCTTTTCGGGATTAAATGCTATAGGCTTTTTCCTTCCAAAACTAAAAGAGACATAATCTTTTTTCCCATACATCACACAACGTTGGAGAAACAAAAAACGGGCAGCTCTTTCAACTTTGGAAAGGCTTTCTGGTTCAATCGCCGCAAGTTCAAAAAACAACTGTCTTGAACAAACAAACCACTCCAATCGTTTAGCTAAATCATCAAAGTCATTTTGAACGCATTGAAACAGATTCGTGATCTCTCCATTCAAATCATTAATGACAGAATATTTTGCTGGTTTTTTATTTAGGAAAATAACACCAGAGCCTAAAAACGGTTCAACATAGGTTTCGTGGTCAATATTATTTAAAATCGGTATAATTTTCTTACGCAGATAGTGTTTACCACCCATCCACGCAAACAATGTTTGTGTAAATTCTTGTTTCATCATATTTTTAAAGGAGAGATTTGATATCTAACTTTTTGTTATCCATCTTTTAAGATGTGATAAGATATTATCGAGTGCATCCATAAGGCGGGCAAAATCAATAACAAACATAAAGACAATGAAGGCAATCCACTTCATAAAGCGTGACATCATCTTTAAGCCTTGATAGGTCTCTATCATCTCGTGAAGGAGCTGTTGTTCTGTTTCTGTAAGACCTTTATCTTTGCTGCTTCGTTTCTTGACCATCTTTCCAACCACATAAATGGGCTCCCTGCTTGTTATGCTTCAAAATATCTCTTGCAAGGTTGGAACTGATGACCGCAACATCCTGATTATCCAAATAAATGGGCAACCAGCCACCACAAGAAACAGACCTATTTGCCGCGCACCCAACGAGAAAGTTCAGAGCGCACACCAGCATCACTTTTTCGATTAACTTCATTTTCTACCTCAAGACGGGTTGTTGCTGTCTTTAAAGCATTCTCTGTTTGCTTTTGCCGTTCGCTTTGCTTGCCAAGCTGAAACGCCTTGGCTAAAGCCATAAAAAAAACGGCTAAAGCCGCTGTAAACATAAGAGAATATTTCTTTAGCCAAAAAATCATAAGCGTTGCTCCCCAAACCGCTTGGCAACAATCACTATGCCCGTTACAGCCGCTAAAACCATGATGCCTGCTAAAGCCCATTGCACCGGACCATTGCCTGCTAACAAGCCTCCAAACCCCGAACAAGACCCTATAATCGGGGCAAGTGCTTCTATCTTTAAAAGACCGCTTGCTNAACAAGGTTGACTTGCGAAAAGCAGCTGTTCCTACATTATAGCAAAATGAGACCAATGCCGCGAATTGGCAATCCGTTAACGAAACCGTCACCGATTCCTCTACCGTCTTCTCAAATTGCTTTAAGTCTTCACAAAGGATTTCTTCTGCTTGCTTTTGGCTAATACACATGCCTTTTTTGACAAGGGGGTGACCCGCATTGCTGGTGTGACCATAACCAATCGTCCAGATACATGCCGTGTCTCTATATGCCTCTAAACGCAAACCTTCCCATTGTTTGATAAGCTCTAATCCTTCTTTCGATATCTTTCTCATCTGACGCTCCATAAAAAAAGCCCCACAAAAGTGAGGCGGCATAAAAATGTTTTCTTATGATCTCTATTGGCTATGCTCTTTGATCAGCTGCTCGACTTCTTCAACACGAAAGCCAAGTTGAAAGAGCGGCGCATAGTCGCTTTCCTGTAATTCATACTGACAACGCTTTTCTACAAAATCACCATTTAAATCAAACGGCATGGTTGTTGTTAGACAAACCTTATGCGTGTCATCTTCAATCCCCTCTTCTCCCTCTCCAAGCTCTTTAACAAAAACCCAATAAAAACGTGTTGCTAAAAGATTCCCTAGCCTTCTTACTGTTTCAACTTTGTCAAAAGAAAGCATGTTCAGATAATCTTCTTTGCTATTTAAATGTTCTGGATAATCTATCATCTCTCCCTCCTAAACAAAATGACGCGTATGGCTACATCCACGCGCCGCAACTTGTTCATTTCCACCATTGACGATCATGGCGGCTCGAGTAAAACGCCCATTATCCGTTGTATTACTCCAGCTACCACCCCCTAACAATGCTCTCATTTCAAACGTATTTTGCGTACGGCTTATGGGTATAGGAAACGTGCCCGATAAAAATTGCCAAACATAACCGCAACCATCCTCACAACCGATATGCGAGATCATTCGACGATTCGCCGTATCCTTATATCCACCTGAAACCTTAGAGGTTGGTTCTTTCTTGCCAACAATATGTGTCTTTTCATTGCTTCCATACATAGCAGAAGCAAACGCTTCATCACTCAGTAAAGATTTTTTAACACGCGCCATATCTGTTACATGTTCGGTATAATTACGGTTTGTTGTTATATTGGTACGATACATTGATTTCGTATTTTCACCCGTCCCTGATTGAAGATAAATATCAACCCAAAGATCTTGCAAAGGATCATAAACCATACCTTCTGGTGAACTATGCGGGCGGTGATTGAGACACCAAACTGAATTGGGTAAAATATCCCCTGCCCTATAACCAGACAAGGGGTGACCGGAAATCGTACCAACATCCGCACAGAGCGTATGAAACCCTCCTATCTTTCGCGAATTACTCACTGTGTAATCCCTTGGATACGTAGAGTTTTCTGATAAAACAAATTTATGAGACTGTCCTCCATCAGAAACCAAATAAACATAATAATCCTTCCCCGCCGAAAGAGAAGGAACGCTTATTCTTGTATCTACCGTATAACTTGCAACCAAAGTATCATTGCCTAATGCCAAAGTTATGCGTGTTCCTTTTTTCACGGTTAATTGCGCTTTGCCTGTCGCTACAAGAAACGGTGTGGAAATTGAAAAAACCGTTAAATTGGACTGTTTCAGTAAATTGTTTACCTCTTCCGCTAGCGCTTTTGCCTGTGAAGCTACTGTATGGGCTGTTGTTGCCGTTGCTAGGGAACTCTTGATCCCTCCAAGCTCTTGTTTCGTCGTATCGGCTGTTTTTTTGGCTTCTTCTGCTGTCCTTTTCGCTCTATCGGCTACTTCCTTGGCTTTTTCGGCTTCGCTCTTGGCTTGATAGGCTTGTGAATCTGCCGACTCGGCTTTTTTCTTGGCTTCTTCTGAGTACATCCGCGCTAAACTTACGGGGGCTTTAAAATTCTCAACCACTTGGTTGATATCGATAACCCTACTCCTCGCAGACGAGGCTATTTTCTCTGCATTTTCTGCCTGATTGCGCGCTTGCGTCGCATCATGTCTTGCATAACCAGCAGACTCCTTGGCTTCCTTGGCTATTTTTTGTGCCTCTTCCGCTTCTTCTTCTAAAGACGCGGCTTTCTTACCCGCTGTTTCGGCTGCCCTCTGCGCCTCTCCTGCTATATATTTTGCATTACTCGCTATTTCCTTGGCTTTTTCTACTTCATTCTTGGCTTCATACGCTCGTGAATTGGCTGCTTCTGCTATTTTCTTGGCTTCCTCGCCTGCCGTTTCTGCTAAACTTGCTATAGTCTTAGCGTTATCTGCCACTTCCTTCGCGTTGTTAGCTGTACTACTAGCATTATAAGCTATATTTTTCGCAGATTCTGCCTCACTACGAGCTTGCCTCGCATCATTTTCGGCATAAACAGCTTTCTGTTTGGCTTCCTTCGCTGTTTTTTCTGTCTCTTCTAGCTTGTCTTCTAAAGATGATGCTAAAGACGCTGCCTTTTTACCCGCCGCTTCTGCCGCTTTCTGTGCTTGTTCTGCTGTATATTTTGCACTATTAGCTATTTCCTTGGCTTTTTCGGCTTCGCCCTTAGCTTGATAGGATTGTGAATCTGCTAATTCCGCTTTTTTCTTGGCTTCGTCTGCATATGTCCGTGCTAAACTTGCTATAGTCTTAGCGTTATCGGCTACTTCCTTCGCGTTGTTAGCTGTACTCCACCCTTGATGAGCTGTGTTGCCTGAATTTTCCGCTATCTTCTTGGCTTCGTCTGAATACATCCGCGCTAAACTTGCTATAGTCTTAGCGTCACCTGCTACTTCCTGAGCTTTATTGGCATTACTCCATCCTTCATGAGCTGTACTTTTTGCCTTTTCTACCTCACTGCGCGCTTGTGCCGCCTCATGGTTAGCATAACCAGCTGTCTGTTTGGCTTCTTTCGCTATCTTTTCAGCTTCACCCGCTACTGTCTCTACCTGTGATGCCTTCTTTTGTGCACCATCAGCTACCTTCTTTGCCTCGTCCGCTGTCGACTTCGCACTATTGGCTAATTGTTTTAGACCATCCAAAGCACCTTTCGTTTCTTCTGCTACCTTCTCTACTGCTTCCGCTTTACGCTTCGCCTCTTGTGCTATGCCCTTCACCGCTTCTGCATTCACCTGCCCTGCCGTCTCTCCTGAACGCGCCGCAGACTCTGCTACCGCTTTCGCTTCCAAAGCTATTCTAGAGGCTTCTGTTGTGCTCTGTTGGGCTTGCTCCGCTTTCGCTATTGCACTATCTGCTGCACTTTTCGCTTCTAAGGCTGTCGCTTTGGCGCTCCTTGCTTCTTCTTTTGCTTCTTCTGATAAGCTTTTTGCACTAGAGGCGGTTTGACTTGCTTGTTCACTCGTGGATTTCGCTTCAATCGCAACAGTCTCTAAATTTTCTACTTTAGATTTCGCATCGCTAGCCTCTTTTACAGCTTGCTCTACTTTCGCTGTCGCCTTATCAACGGCGCTTTTTGCTTCCTCCGCCAAACCCTTCGCCTCAGATGCCGTACTCTTAGCTTCTCTTGCTTCTGTTAATGCTGTAGTCGCTGTAGATTTTGCTTCATTCGCAACTGCCTCTACACTTTCGGCTTTAGCCTTTGCTGTTTCTGCTGTCTCCTGTGATGCTGCTGCCAACCGTTTTGCTTCTTCTGATAATGTTTTAGCTGCCTCAGCACTCCCTTTCGCATCATTGGCTATACTAGATGCCCCGCCCGCTGTTGTTTTCGCAGAAGTCGCTTCTCTTAATGCCTGTTCTGATGCCTTTTGCGCCTCTGTAGATGCCGTATTCGCTTTTTCCGCTAAACTTTTCGCCTCTTCTGACGTGCTTACAGCTGCCTCTGATTGTGATTTGGCTTCTCTTGACTCCGTTAATGCCTTCTCTACTGCCGTTTGTACTTGAGACGCTGTTTTTGTAAGTTCTCTAACAGAAGATGTCGCCCGTTCCGATAAACCTTTTGCTTCTTCTGCAATATCCTTGGCATCATCGGCTGCCTGTTTGGCTCCATCTGCCTTTAGACTTGCTTGCATGGCTACAGTCTTAACTTCATGACACGTTGCTACCGCCGTCGCTGCTACTTGCGTCGTCTCTGTTGCTGTTTGTGAAGCTTCTCTTGCTGTTTGTTCTGCACGCGTTGCAATGGTCTTCGATTCATCGGCTAACCTCTTGGCTTCGGTCGATAAATTAACAGCATTCTCACTGCTCTGTTTGACCTCTTCAAAACGTTGTAATGCCGTAGAAAGGGAACCTTTCGTACTATTGATTTCCCCTGTAGCTCTATCAACTGCTGCTTTTGTCTCTTCTGCCATGCGCTTCGCTGCATCAGAAGTATTCTTGGCTTCTTCTGCTAAGCCATTGGCTGTATCCGCTGTCTCTTTCGCAAGGCTAGCCGTTGTCGTCGCTGCTTTAGCTTCTTCCTTCGCTTCATGAGACGTCGTAAGCGCTGTTGTCGCTGTTTGAACTGTTTTCGTCACTTCGCTAAGCGCTTGTTCCGAAACCCTCTTCGATTCTTCTGCAACCTGTTGCGCGCCATTCGCACGCGACATGGCTTTTTCTGCTTCTTGACGTGCATTAACAACCTGCTCTAACGGCGCAAAGGTTTCATACGAATACAAAGATGCCGTCCCTAAAAGCTTCGGAACAACAACGCTGTCTTGAGAAGTTCCTGCTATCATTTCTTCTTTCGTTGCAACAGGTATCAAATATTCATGTTCATGATCGGGTATCTTCATCTGTTTTCGTCCTCACATCATTCAGAGTACTTCGTCTAATGAACACTCTTTCAAATCTTCAAACTCTTCTCTTAAGGTCTCTAAGCGCTTCTCTAAATCTTTCAGTGAACCATCAAGC
>NZ_JBHIPW010000092.1:0-1019 GCF_042196265.1 Bartonella sp. AP1QHHD | reverse complement strand
GCGCGTGAACCCATGGACACTGGTCGTGCGGTTGCCCATGCTTTGCAACGGGCACGTGCCAATGCGCTGCACGGCGGGACAGAGTGATACGGGCGACAGAATAAGGGACAAGACGGCGTGCTGGAAAGAACACAATGAGGGGAGGGCGCAATGGTAGGAGAGATGCAAAATGATAGGTTTCGAAAGAGATGACGTGTTGGAAGGAATACAATCAAGGGGAGGGCGTCTATGAGAGATCCTTTGCTGATGTTAGGTCCACATCTCTTTTACGTGGACTGGCTGAATTTCCAATCCTTTGAGGAAGAGTTTTCTGCCTCATGGGTTTGCCTGGAGCGTTTTGGTGAGGCTCCCGGTTTGCAATTTACTGGTTATGGCAATGATGCCAAAACCATTCATGGGGTGTTGTTTCCAGAAGAGTTTGGGGACCGGGTAGCGATAGATGCCATCACTAGAACCATTCGTGCTGCCAAGCCCGTTCAGATGATCCGTTGGATCAATGATACCATCTATAGTGTCCTTCTCCATGGACCCGTAGTAATCACCACGATCAATAAAGACCATGACTATATTAGTCGCTCTGGCCAATCGGGGCGCATTCGCTATGCCATTAGCTTGTTACCGTTTTTCGATGGTGGAAAACCACAAGGACAATATCAGGTGGGACAATACCAAGTGGGATATGGTCAATATTCCCAAGGAGGAGAAACGCCATGAAAATACTAGAAAAGCACCTCGTGGTAGAGCTAGAAGATATGAGTCTTGATCTCCTCTGCTTTCACCATGCCATGGCTGTGTTCAGAGACCGGAGGAAAGCTGGTTTACTCAAAGGCTATTTAGAAGCCACACTGGAAGCTAATCCAGAGATTGCCAAATATGGTGTGTTTTTACCGCGGGGCTTAACGGTCATTCTGCCTGAATTTGTTAGCCAAGAAAAGAACAGCATGGTGAAGCGGTTATGGGATTAATGCGTACACACCCTTTTATTGTGGTCAAGGTGGGAGACAAACCTGTTCATGAGG
>NZ_JBHIPW010000091.1:0-7979 GCF_042196265.1 Bartonella sp. AP1QHHD | reverse complement strand
TGTAAATGTTTGATGCGGTGACTTTACCCAAGCGTGCTTGGAACCATTCTGCTGTTCTTTGTTCCATCTCACACCGCCGTTTGTTGCTCTTGTGATGGGAGCGATTGTAGAGCTTTTTCTTTTTGAATATTTTTTCTTCTTTCCAAATGCCCCAAAACCAATTCTGCTTTTTTACAAGACATATCTGTTAGTTTTTCTGCTTCTGCAAAATAAAGAAGACTACTTTCATTTGTCCCTGTTTCTTTAATTAATTCTTCGATTTGCTTTATCTGTTTAGAGGAAACTTTTTGATTATTTGTATCGCCTTCTTTGGTTTGCGGTTGACCATCTGTATCGTCTTCTTTACTTGCTACATTAAGAAGCATGCCTAACAGGTATCTCCGTGCGTAGGTAAGTGTGGAACTAACTGATTGTATGTTATTTTTAGAGCCTGTACTGTCAATTGGAAATGTTCCTTCTGTTGAGATTTGATTTCCTGAAGGATGAGACAGAATTATTTCTATGGTAACGTTTTTTCTGTTTAATGTTTAATATAGTTGTATTTTGCAAGCCCGTCCTTTACAGCATCAATGTACTGATCAAGCATAGCGTATTTGCTGTTTGTATGGGTGATTGTAGAGTTTTTTCAATATTTTGATATTTTGTTTGCATAGCCGAAAGATCACGGACAAAGTTTTGGCGCTCTTGTCGTTCTATTTCTTTTTCTCTTAAATCAAGAAGACGCTTTAAGCGGTCAATACTGACGTCACTTTCTAAGGCTTTATTTAAAATACATTCCATAGCAGTTTGTTCGACGGCTAAATGATGTGTTTCTTCAATTTCTATTAGGTTAGTGTTTTGTTCACTCATTTTGATTTCCTCCATTACGCGCAATTCACGTGTAGCGTGAATCACGCATGTTTTAAAAGGCTGGTTTGGCTGTTAGAAAGGGCTTATACGCTCTGTCTTTTCCTAGGGATATGTTCTCGGCTTTTCTATTATAACTAATATGTGTATATTGCTCTTTGGTATTCTTTTTTAGTTTGTGTATTGTTTCTTATGTTACATACACGCAGTTTAATAAACATATCTATTTACACACTACAGTGCTCAGTTAAAAAGCTATAGTAAAATTTCCGATTTTATAAAACTGTTCAGATTACGTTGTCTCTTCTCAACGTTCATAGATGCAATCAACAAGAGCATAAAAAACTATCGTGGGTTGCTTGATTTTAAAGAACATGACCTCTAGGTGTGAAGAAAGATGGACTAAGTATTTTTAAAGATGCCCTACTTGCTCTAGAGGTGAAATATGTGGGATTGGGCTGTTATGCCGAGCTTGCCACAAATCATACTTTTGTTGCAATTTAAGCCAGAATTCCGCATCATTTAAACCTGCTTTTTCTAACCGTAAAGCTAAATTAATGCTAATCGCTGCATGACAGTTTAAGACGCGGGATAAAGTTAAACGTGCAACACCAAGACGATTTGCAGCTTCTGTTACTGTTAACCCTAATTCATCAAGCAATTCTTCTTTCAAAATGCCGCCAGGGTGTGGAGGATTGTACATCATAATAACACCTCAAAACTCAATGGTAATCTTGATAATCAACCAGTTCAACGTCTGTCCCAATGAAACGAAAGGTAACACGCCAATTTGCATTGACACGCATTGACCAGTAACCTTTTAAATCGCCCGTAAGCGCATGTAGACGATACGATTTAAGAGTAACTTGTTCAGGCGCGGATATTGTATCTAAAATTACTAAAATGTTTGCTAATTTTTTAGCATGCGCGGGTTGTATGCCTTTGCAGACTCCTCGTTCAAAGAATAATTTCAATCCTTTATGCTTAAAACTAACGATTGCCATATATACCCTCTTGATACTATACACCATGCATTTATGTCAATTGATTATTTATCAAAGGGCGCCTTAAAACATAATTTTATATGTTAAAAAACAATAATATCATTTTGAAATAATTGAAAAAATAAGAAAATCATGCTAGGATTTTGTATGTATTAAAATACAAATTTAAGGTAAGAAAAAACATGCTAAATAAAGTGATGTTAATCGGACGCCTTGGTGCTAATCCCGAAAGCAAAACAATGACTTCTGGAGCAGAAATAGTCAATTTTAGTATAGCGACTTCTGAGAGCTATACAGATAAAAAAACCAATCAAAAAGTAGAGAAAACAGAATGGCATTCAGTTGTGATTTTTAATCCACATTTAGCAAAAATTGCACTTCAATATCTCAACAAAGGTTCAAAGGTTTACATAGAAGGAAAATTACAGACACGCAAATGGCAAGATAAAAATGGGCATGACCGTTATACAACAGAGATTGTTTTACCACAATTCAAAGGCGAGTTGTATTTGCTTGATGCAAAGAAAGATCAATCAACATCCCCTACCCCTTCATCCATTACTACCCAAAATTATGCTATCGCTTCAGGTGCTGCTGATCATAGCACATCTCTTAATGATGCTATCCCATTCTGATTGAAAAAAAATATGACAAAAAGAAAAAAACGTGCAAAACGCGGTCGTCCTCGGATTAAAGGATGTATCAGAGAACCAAACGGACGCATCTCACGAGCAAAAACACCGCATGAACCCATGGATAAATTGGCACTTGAAATGCGTGCCAAACGCTTCTGTTTGACCATAGAAGAGGCTAAAAATCCACTTTCCGGTACCTATATCGGGCGGCTTTATTTGCAAGGCGAAATCAATCAAGACCAATATGATGCTGCGCAAAAATATCTTGAAGTGAAAAACAATTACCTATGTGCAAAAGCATTGCCTAATGCAATTTATGATGAAATGCCTACAACTTCTGATAACGGAGCAAGAGAGAAATGGGTACAGATAGCAACAGAACATCTTTTAGCTGTAAAAGATGTTGTTCAAGAAGCTCAATGTTTACACCGTCAATATAACCTTCATGCCGCATTACAGTATCTTGTCATAGAAGATCAATCACTACCACACCTTGTGCTTTCATTGCGTATTGTTCTTAATGCGCTTCATAAGCACTTTAGCCGTTAAAAAAGAATTGACATCAGATGAAAAATCATTAAAATGTGTATATATTTACACATCATGAGTTTAGGGAATGGAACAAGATAGCCGAAAAATCATTACAAAATTAAAGCGTGATGGCTTTGAACTTATCAAAGTGAAAGGTTCTCATCATAAATTAAAAAAAGATGATAAGGTTGTTATCGTTCCACATCCTAAAAAAAATCTTCCGATTGGTACAGCACGTTCTATCGCACAACAAGCAGGCTGGTTAAAAGAAGGAGAAGAAGAATGAAAAGATTTTTTGCTCTTGTTCATAAAGATGAAGACTCTGCTTTTGGTGTTCAGTTTCCTGATTTTGAGGGACTTTTTTCTGCTGCTGATGAGGAAGAAAATTTAATAGCAAATGCAACAGAAGCACTCCAACTTTATTGTGAAGATGTAGATAGAGTGCCTATTCCTTCAAAATTTGAAGAAGTCATACAACGGGAATCTGTCAAAACAGCTTTGTCAGAAGGGGCTTTTTTAATACAAGTTCCTTTTATTGAAAATGATTCAGAAGTCATACGCACAAATATATCAATTGAACGAGGGCTTTTACGTGCAATTGATAATTGTGCACAAAAGAGAGGTTTAACAAGATCTGCTTTTTTGGCAACAGCAGCCCGTCACGAGCTTAATATTTAGCTCATCAATCTGGAAAAATTTCTCACTCTCGATTTTTTTGCAAAAGCGTGTAATTGCATATGATCCGCAAACTATTAATGAAAATCAAAAGGCGGCAGGCAAACAAAACGCTATAGTTAAGAGGGATATAACTATCATTGATACTATATACATGGCATCTAATATTTCTGAACCTGTCATTGCCTTTCCCTCCTATAATAATTTCACAATAATTTATAAAATCTAAAATGTTTTAGAAAATTCTATATATTCTATTTTAAAATAAAAAAATACAAGATCATGATTTTTTTTGTTGACATAGTGTAAAAAATCGTATTTAATGACGGTACTGCACTAGTCGTATTGTGTATAAAATTCAAAAATATCCCCAAAAATTCAGCAAAATGTGAACTTGAAGCGTGGCTAGAAAGCCCTGTTTTCTGGGTAATTCTGGCTAATTAATTTTTCACAGAATAAAAATCAATATTTGACTAATGATGTCATTAATTATGACTCAAAAGGAGCAATGATGAAAGCTGTCATCACTAAGCCAATGTGTGTTGTTGGCGACAATAAAAGCACTGTTCGCTTTGAACCATCAACACCCAATAATCTATTTGTTGAAGTTTCCAATCAAGTCTACGCACGTCTCAAGCGTGCAAATGCTGCTAAACCTTTTGTTGATGTTCAAACAAAAATAAAACCCGACAAGACAATTGAACAAATTAAGCAAATAGAAAAAGAATCCAACCAAAAATCAACTGAATCAGCAGCCGAGGAAATTCCACTCGAACAACCCAAAACACCTAAAGCTTCCAAGCCATCAACATCTACCCCAAAAAAGGCTTAGAAGTTGAAATTAATTATCCACCAAAATGGTATCTTCAACAGGTAAAAGATACCTTCACAAACCTTCAAGCACCACGCCTTAATTGGGCTCTGCGTAATGCTCTAAACACTGCAGCAAAACAAGTTGAACGCTTTACTGAAAAGCAAGTTGCAGATGTTACATCAGCCCAAATAAAGCGTATAAGAAGAGGTGTTTATATTAAAGAAAAGGCGACAGCAAGGTTTCTTGAGACAGATATCATTGGTTCTGGAACACCAATACCTCTTAAATTTTTTAAAGTAAACGAAACAAAACGCGGCGTAACTTACACACTGTTTGGAAAGAAAGAAATCTTACCCCATGGTTTTATCAAGGGAGGCAGTTTTCCAAAGCGTGTTGAATTAAAAAAGCTGAATGGTAATGTGTTTCAAAGAGATGACGGAGATCAATTCCCTATTGCAAAACAAGAAGGACCCTCAATTGCTGGAATGATGTCCAAACCAGAGATTGCAAGTGCTATTGCACAATATGCCAATGAAAGATTAACTGAAAACATACAGAGACAACTTAAACGTCAAGAATA
Source organism: Bartonella sp. AP1QHHD (assembly GCF_042196265.1). Lineage (NCBI taxonomy): Bacteria > Pseudomonadati > Pseudomonadota > Alphaproteobacteria > Hyphomicrobiales > Bartonellaceae > Bartonella > Bartonella sp. AP1QHHD. The sequence goes on along the minus strand of NZ_JBHIPW010000091.1, from coordinate 2,894 downwards.
TGCTGCCAACAAGAAAGGCTAGATCATGTTCTCAAGCTTTATCTATATCTTACATATCCTTATGAGTTTAAGCATTACATATTCTTATTGCAATTTAAAAAAAGATCATCATTTATGCTTTGTTTTTTCATAAAAAAAGTCAATAAAATCAATTCAAAAGGTACTCCCAGCGGGTTGGCTTCGTTGCGGGGCAGGACAGCGCAAACTATCGCTAGCGACAGAATTTTCAAATTGACTGTACATTGTACACTTAACTTATTGATAAATAACAATTTCAATATGTACACTGTACAGTATGTGAAACGTTTTCTTAGCAAAAAGTAATTTTTATTACTTGACAATTCTACAGTAATAGGTATCTTCGAATCAGGTGCCTAGAAAACACTTGAAAACAACTAGCGGATTGGTTGCCGAAATAACTGATCTTCCGCAAACTAAAAGCTTTGACTCATTGTATGCTACACGCATATAATAATATTGTCGGGTGTGGTTATGCTATACAATACCCTTTATGGGAAAGGCGTAACGACGGGCTAGTTGCCGTGTTTTCTAGCGCCCGGCATCCTCTTCGGATGTCAATAGAAAACCTTAACAACTAGGAGTTCATTATGAACACTCTTATTAAAATTACAGAACAAACAATTGATCAAGAAACTGTTCAAGCAGTAAATGCACGTGAGTTGCATATGTTTTTGAAGGTCACATCTCGTTTTAACGATTGGATCATTAATCGTATTAAAGAATATGGTTTCCTAGAAAATAAGGACTTTGTGAGTTTTACTAAAAATTTAGTAAAACCTAAAAGCGGTCGTCCAAGTACAGAATACCACATCACATTAGACATGGCGAAAGAGCTCTCAATGGTGGAACGTAACGAGAAAGGACGTCAAGCACGCCGTTATTTTATTGAGTGCGAGAAGAAACTAAAAAGCCAATTTGTTGATAATGAATTATTTTCTTATGAGTGTTTTAAAAAAAACTGCTGGTGTTGGAGAAATCTTAGGATTGGTGATGAGACGTTTGTTAGATGCAAATAACCTCGAAAAAGAGCTTGATCATTACAAATCAGTTACAAAAGAAGCTAAACGAGTTTTAGCGACTCCGATTGCAAAAGTAGCTTAGACTTAAAACATCTTCCCTCCCCGTTCTCAAAATGGGGAGGTGGTTTAAAGATCAAGTTTTGAATGGGAGCCCAGACGCACTAAAATCAATCGATCTTGACCAATCAAGCGATAAATCAATACTAAGTCAGGTCGAATATGGCAATCTCGATAATTGCTCCAATTCCCAGTCAATGCATGGTCATAATATCGAGGTTCTAAAGGCTGGTCATTTGCTAATGCTGCAATGATTTGGCGCAAATCAGTATCTAAAAGATGCCGATACCGTCCTTTCATTTCACGCTTGAAATCACGTTTGAAGATAGTGGTACGTTCAATCGTCCGCATAGAGATCATCAAATAATTCGTCTACGGAATGAAACTTTTTTAAGTTACCTTCCTCTAGTTCTGCAAAAGCCGCTATAGTTTCCGCATTAGGTTGAAACAAGAAGGACGGAATAGCTTTATCTTGTGCAATACGCGTCATCAACACTCTCACAACATCACTTACTGATAAACCTGAAGCTTGAATAACTTGATTAGCAACATTTTGAATTTCTTCTGGTACACGCGCTTGAACCATACGACTGGCAGCCATGATGATCTCTCCTCTTATAACTGTATTTCAGTGTAATACAATTGAAGTTTAATTTCAACTGTAAAGCACGATTTTTAGAGTGGCGAGATCATTTGGCTTAACAACCGCTTGCTTTTTTAAGACTTTTACCTACGTTTACGGCGTTCTTTTGTTACATATTTAAAGAAGGAGGGTGGTAAAACATCTTTAGCTGGCTTTAGACGTGCAAGTTCTTCATCTGTCAATGGTGGAGAATCCACGGCTTCCAAATCTTCTTTTGTGTAGCCACATCTTATTTTAAAGTTTTTTTTGAAAACCAATAATTCTCGTGTGACTTGGAGCGTATCCGTTTACATACCGGAATATACACCCGATTATACCGGATCGTCAATTATCTGTTACGTCTTAAAACTTCATGAGTGGAAAGATCATTAAACCCTACATTCAAATTTATTGATTTTGGCAAATTCGTCTGCTTTTTCAGTTTGTAATATACTAACGTCATAAGCAGCTTGCATGTTGAGCCAAAATTCAGCAGTAGTATCAAAAAAATAGGCTAATCTTAGTGCTGTATCGGGAGTCACTGGACTATTTTCAGCAACAATACGTTCTATTCTCGTGCGTGGAACATTTAATGCTTTTGCAAGGGCATAAGCAGAGAGAGCATATTCTTTTAAATATTCCTCTCGTAAAATTTCTCCGGGATGAATAGCAATATAATTTTTCATCTCGACCTCCTACAGATCAATGATAATCTACGATTTCAACTTCATAAGCGCCATTAGAGTGCCATTCAAAACAAATACGAAACTGGTCATTAATACGAATAGAATATTGACCTTTACGCTCTCTTTTCAATGCTTCTAAACGATTTCCTGGAGGACTGCGTAAATCTTTAAGGTCAACCGCTTTATCGAGCATAAACAATTTTCTTTGGGCTATACGTACTAGAGTTGTTGGAAAACCTTTAGGCGGATTACCTTCTAAAAGATCTTTACAACGCTTATCCGCAAAAGATTCAATCACCAAATCACCTTCATTCACTCTTTTATGTATCATAGCATGATACCAATCTAAAGAAAAGGATGAATGTTGAAAAATATTTAGTAAAAGAGACTATTCCATGACCAAGAAGCATCGTGAGGGTCTATCGGTTCGTGCGTTTGCGAAGAAGATGGGTGTTTCACATAATGCAGTGGTTTCTCGGATAAAGACAG
>NZ_JBHIPW010000090.1:0-6004 GCF_042196265.1 Bartonella sp. AP1QHHD | reverse complement strand
CTTTGTTCAGATGTCATTCCATTTGTACCACTTATCCAGTCATACAAATGGAATCTTATCCATGGCATACCATTAGACATGTATATCCCCTTCTTTCATTAAATATAAAATTGCTAAAGCATCTGCTTCGTTGTCATCTTTAGGCACATGTCCTTTTGCACATACCGCCTTAATCATTTCTTCTTATGAGGCGGCGTTTTTACTGCACCTTCACGCTGCTTAAGCTCTTGTCTTAGTCTTTCAATTTCCTCGTCACGTGATTGAACATCTGCTTTTAGTGCCATCACTACTTCACTTACATCTCTGAATGCCTTTTCATGTTCTTCAGTCCTTTGTTGTAGTTCTTTTATCGCTCTATCGCGTTCTTTAATTGCAATATTCAGATCACTAGTTCTCTTTGCCACGTCCTTTGAAGATGCACTTCTTGACCACGCGTATTCTTCATCAAGAGTTTTTATGCTGCTTTTTAAAGTCAAGACCTGCTCTTTAAGAACTTTGACTTTGTTGCGATAATAAAATACAACACGCAACATCGCTCCGCATACAAGCAAAGCTCCCAAAACTACCAAGCCCGCTATTAAAATCTCATTCGAACTCATTCTGATCTCTATTCTTTGCTTTTAGGGCGGTCATCTCGGCCAATCCGTTTTGCCTCGCATTCCATTAAAAAAAGAATGCAACAAGCCGCATGTGCCAAGTGTGATAAATTACTCTCGCCATCCTTATTCTCTCCACCAAACCATGCTAATAAATGACGTAAAGAAGCTCCATACAAACGGCTCCAATTCATGCCATGACGCCAATTGCTTGCACCGTATTTGTTTTCTCCAAGCTCTAAAACTCTACCGATTTCAATCAGTGTCAACGGTGGAATAAGATCAACACGCGGTTTACCAATGTCATTCTTATGTGCTTTAAAAACCATGATTATCCCCCCCTTAAGGCTCTACGTATTTATATGTTTGCTATGACAGAGCGTTTAGTCATAAATTAAAAAAAATGAACTTACTCAATTCAAAAATACACTGCATGCCTCATCTCGTTACATTTAATGTTTGGACCGATTGTGTTTTTCAAAAATTTTTTGAGAGTTTTCTTTGAAATATTTTGTGTCGCCATGCATCTTTATGGACAATTCTGGTCCTAAAGAATTTTTGGCTATTAAATGGTTGTTTTCATCAAAAGAAAAATTCCAATCAGAATTATTAAAAACGATTGTACAGCCTTCTGGAAAACCTATTTCCTGTATTAAATCTTTCAAAATATAAAAAGTATAATATGATTTTTGCAAAACATTTACATAGCTTTGCTCTTTTTTACGATATAAATAAAAAACTTTACGATAGGCCCACAAACAAAAAACCGTAATTACATTGGTCGTAAAAAGTATAATAATTGCCGCTAAACCATAATCCATCTTTACTTTCTTTCTTCTTTAAGAGTGTGAATGATGCTGTTGCTGTTCGTTATTATCTGTAGGGGCAGCAATAAAAGTAGATTGTGAAGATAATTTAGAATCACATGATTGCGTCCTATAAAAAAACGAGAAAAAGTCTTCTGCCTTAATCGGTGCTCCAATTCTGTTGGCTTCATTCAAAAGAATTGGGATATGTTTTGTTGGAATTCTCCCACCAGTTCCACCTTTTGATACAGGACGGAGCCAGACGTACACGCGTGTTCTATGAACCCCAAGCAACTGAGATACCCTACGAACCCCACCTAATAGATTTATTATTTCCGAAAATTGTTTCATAGCACATTATGTAGCGATTATAAAAACAATGTCAAGAAGGAAAATTAATAATGAAACCACATGTTGCTAAATTAGAAAATGACGATTGTATACAACGTACCTACAATAAAGATATGACAATAAGTATCTCACAATGGTTGCAAAATGCCTTATCTGAAGCTGGATTAAGCCAATCAGAGCTTTCAAGACAGCTAACCGCTTCTTTAGGTCGCTCGATAGATCGTGCTGCCGTCAATAAAATGCTAAAAGGAACAAGAGATATTTCTGCTCGAGAATTATTAGAAATATCAAAGCTTACAGGTGCTTCTATTCCCACTAATCACTTAGTTCCTTTGATCGGATCTGTAGGAGCCGGAGGAGAAATAATCGCAATAGATTCTGGTTGTCTAGAAGAAGTAGAAGCCCCGCCATCTGCTCCTAAAGGAACTGTTGCTGTTCGCGTGGTAGGTGATTCTATGTTTCCAGCCATTGAAGAAGGAAGCCTTCTTTTTTATTCCTATCATTTGCCACCAGAGGATCTTATTAACAACCGCGCCATCATAAAAACTAAATGTGGAAAAGTTTACATCAAAGTATTACGTCTAGGGAAAGAAAAAGGGAAATGGGTTTTATCCAGTATAAATGGAAAATATGCTGATATCGTAGATGTAGAATTAGAATGGTGTGCACCTATCGACTGGATTAAGCCAGCCAGAATATGAGTTAATATTTTTATACTTCTCTTCAAGCAAGCCTTTAGTTTATTACTTTTAAAAATTTTTAAAATCGCTACATTTTTTTGTTGACTTTGTTTTTAAAATCGCTACATTGGTATCCATAAACCACGCACAAACAATCGCCAAGAGGCGTTAGGGAGGAAAAATTATGGATAAGCCAATTCTTATAAATTCTGATGAAATCTTATTAGTTGTCTATGATGATGATCAAAACATTGGTCGGTCGGGACCACTGGATGAAAGCCAAGTTCTAAAAATTATTGACGAGGCAGATGATGCAATCCAAATCTTTCGCATCAATCCTTCTGAGAATAATTGTGAAGATATCTCTGAAGAAATTGCAGAAGCATATGTAAAAGAAAATATCGAACATCTCCACGAGGAGAGTAAAGTTCATGACTTTGTACTCGAAAGTGATGCTTACCAAGAACTTTTAGACGAGATCGCAGACGAAAAATATAATGATGAGATTTACGGTACTTATGAACAACAACACCGTTTGCGTGCATGTGATGTGCTTTAAAAATTCTAAAGGGCGCTTTTAAAAGCGCCTCCCTTTTTCCCATCAATAATTGATTAGAGTAAACTTATGACCACACATGATACTCATATTCATAGTGAAGGATATCTCACGNTTTACGGTACTTACGAACAACAACACCGTTTGCGTCCTTGTGATGTGCTTTAAAAATTCTAAAGAGCGCTTTTAAAAGCGCCCCCTTTCATTCATCAATCCCACCCAATATGAGGTCCGTAATGGAAAAGCTAATTGCTATCCAGCAAAATACAAACAAACACGAAACAATTCCAACCATGTCTAGCATTGAAATTGCAGAGTTATGCGGTAAAAGACATGGCCATGTAATGCAAGATATTCGTAAACTATTTAGCGAACTTAAAATCGACCTGAGTAATTTTGCTGGATTATACAAAGATTCAACAGGTCGTACTCTTCCTTGTTATCATCTTCCTAAACGTGAATCTCTTATTGTCATTTTAGGTTATAACACTGTGTTACGCGCAAAAATCATAGATTATTGGAAAAAATTAGAAGAGCAAGCAGCTAATCCCCAAATCGATTTTTCGAGACCTGAAATACGAGCAGCTATCATGATGCATCTTAAAAATAAAATTAAACAGATTGCATAGGAGTTCATCATGAATACTCTCATAGAGATTAAAGAACAAATCATTGATCAGGAAATAGTTCAGACAGTAAATGCACGTGATCTGCATGCATTCTTAGAGGCAAAACGTGACTTTTCCAATTGGATTAAGGACCGTATTACCAGATACAATTTTATAGAAGGACAAGATTTTATAAAAACACAAGATTTGCGGTCGCCAAATTTGGCGAGCGCAAAATCTAGGGCTGTTATCGCGATTAACTACTATCTCACACTCGATAGAGCCAAAGAACTTTCTATGCTTGAGAACAATCAGAAAGGGAGAGAAGCCCGTTTATACTTTATCGAATGTGAAAAGCGTGTAAAGCAAGTAGTAACACCACAAATCGACTATTCAAGTCCAAAGGCTATGATTGGTTTTTTGAATTACCTACAAGGTCAAATAGATCAAAAAGACATCATCATTGAAGATTTAACACCAAAAGCCATGGCTCTTGAAAGCTTACAGCGTCATAATGGACTCTTCGGTCTTACAGAAGCTGCTAAAATACTCGAGATGCAACCAAAACAGTTCATTCTCTTCTTACAGAAAAAAGGTTGGATTTACAGACGAGCAGCAGGTGGAAATTTGCTACCGTATCAAGATAAAATCCAAAAGCAACTTATGGATTGTCCAACCATCACGCTTCAAACCGCAAGTGGAATAGAAAAAGTCATTCCTTGCGCAAAAATCACAGCAAAAGGAATAGGTGCGCTGTCTCAAGAGCTTAAAAGACAAAGCATGCATTAATTAAGGAATGCAATAATGGAAAAGAAATACGAATTTACTGATAAAATCGATATGATTTATTTGCGTCAATTTTCAAACTTTTTAATTGACAATATAATATCAGTATGTCTATTGTCGAATCAGGTGCTTGAAAAACACCTTGAATCGATAGCGGATAGATTGCCGAAACAATCTTTTCTCCGCACATTAAAGGCTTTGACTCATTGTATGTTACACGCATATAATGGCTTTGTCGGGTGTAGTTACGCTATACAATACCCTTTATGGGGAAAGCGTAACGACGGACTATCGACCGTGTTTTTCAGCACCCGGCATCCTTTATTGGATGTCAATGAAAAACCTCTAATCGATAGGAGTTCATTATGAACACTCTTATTAAAATTACAGAACAAATCATTGATCAGGAAACTGTTCAAACCATTAATGCACGCGAATTGCATACATTTTTAGAAGTAGGTCGCGACTTTACGACATGGATTAAAAACCGCATAAAAACATATAAATTTGTTCACACAAAAGACTATATTCTAACGTTCCCCAAAACGGGGGAGCGTCAAAATGTAAACATGACAGAGTACCATCTCACATTAGACATGGCGAAAGAGCTCTCAATGGTCGAACGCAATGAGAAAGGACGTCAAGCACGCCGTTACTTTATTGAATGTGAGAAGAAACTAAGAAGCCAAGCGGTTGATTATGATAATGATACACGCTTTGATTTGCCAAGCTATTGGGAGGGTATGAACGCTGGTGAAAAAGTTTTGTATCTTTTGGGTCCAATTCATATGCGTCTTATTGATGCTTTCAGAGTGGATGAAGAGAACAGAAAATATAAAGCCCTCATTAAAGAAGCAAAACAGGTCTTAGAAAGATCTGTCGTAAAAGCTGCTTAGTTTAAAATATGATTTCATTTCCTCGTCTTTTCAGACGGGGAGGTGGTCAATATCATACAGTCTCTAGAAACAGGATTGTAACAACCAACCAACTTTTAAACACCAGCGTGATTCACGCCACGGGGGAATTGCGCTCAAATAGGAGGAAATCAAGATGAGTGAACTAAGTACCACACAAACGGAATTAGTGGAAAAAACGAACGATTGTGAAATCAAACCTACAGCTATGGAGCTTATTTTAGAAAGAGCTTTAGAAAATGATGTCGATATGGATCGTCTCAAGCGTCTTCTTGAATTGCGAGAAAAGGAGATAGAACGACAAGAGCGTCAAAACTTTGTCCGTGATCTTTCTACTATACAAGTGGAATATAAAAATATCGAACAAAATGCCATTAATACACATACTAAAAGCCTCTATACAACGCTTGATAAATATATTGATGCAATCAAAGAACCTCTTGCAAAACATCACTTTGCCTTGTTCTCTCGTATCAAAGACCAGAGTTCAAATGACATAACTGTAGAAATGACTTTAAAGCATATATCGGGCAATGAAATATCAACACAAGGAACATTTCCCATTGATGCTACGGGAAGCAAAAATAACACACAAGCGGTTGGTTCTACTATAAGCTACGCACGTAGATATCTCTTAGGCATGCTTCTTAATGTTGCAAGAAAAGAAGACGATACAGATGGAATAACACTTCTTGCGGGTATCTCTT